>JAPKZC010000075.1 GCA_026394025.1 Candidatus Solibacter sp. | reverse complement strand
TCCATGGGGACGTTGAGAGGATCCGGCGGCACACCAGGTTGGCGAGGCATGCCGCCGGTGGTTCCAGCTACGGTGCTTGCGGGAGAAGTTTGCTGGTCGACCAATTCCGTCATTTCCACCCAGTCGCGATTGCGGAACTCGAAGCGGCCTTCCAGAGGCTCCAAGTCAGTGGTGCGGAGCTTGAGCGTGGCGCTCAGGAGTTCGCTATCTTCTGTAGTGGTCTTAATTTCGTAAGAATCCGGTTGAGACGCGATGGCGTCCTGGAAGTGGGGGAGCTGATGGCGCCACGCGGCGTACGATTTGGCGCTCAGCGGATCGTTCCAATCGTAGTGGGCGGCGTCGAAGAGGCGCGCGATTTCGGTTTCCCGCGCGGCGGGTTTCTGGGCCACGCCGATGACTCGTGTCATCTGCCCGGTGCGCGTGGTGATGCGCAGGCGCTTGTGGGCGGCGGGACGCGATTGAGAGGCCCGCACGGCCTTTTGCAGCAGGGCGGCCGCTTCCACCTTGGGAGTTTCGCGAAGCTGTTGAACCAGCACGAAGCAGATTGCCACGACGGCGGCGCCAGAGAGCGCCCAGCGCACACCGGGATTCTGCCGCGGCGAGAGGAAACGTGCCAAGCGGACCCACAAGGATTGCGCGGCCAGTTCGGCTTCGGCGCGTTCGAAATCGAGGCTGCGCCACGGTCCCGGCGGGGGCGGCAGCCTGGGGGCAAGCACATTCTTGCGATAGCGCACGCATTCGCCGATCACGCCTTCGAGTTCTTCCACCTGGGCGCGGCACTGCCAGCAGGCTTCCAGGTGAGTGCGGATTTGGCGCGCCTTGCGCCCGGGGAGTTCACCATCCAGGTAGCGCAGCAGCAGACCGTCTTCGGGGTGGCGCACGTCGAGATTACTCATCGCGCACCTTCTTGAGCCGCACCATGGCGCGGCGCAGAAACTCCCCCACAGCGCTGGCGCTGATGCCCAGCGTAACGCCGATCTCCGGATACCGCAGACCTTCCATGCGCAGAAACAGGCAGCGCCGCTGTTGCTCGCTGAGACCTTGCACCGCGGCATGAAAGCGCGTCATGCGTTCGCGTTCCAGGAGCTGGCTTTCGGGCGTTTTGGCTTGCGTGGTGGAGGGGGTGGCCACATCGGGGTTGAAGGGCTCCTCGGAATGTTGCCGGGCACGGATCTTGAGGCCGAGATTGTGCGCCACGCGGAAGATCCAGGCGCGCGGGTTCTGAATCTCTTCCCCCTTGCGCTGCGTCGCATACAGGCGCAGAAACACTTCCTGCGCGGCTTCCTGTGCCTGCGGCGGATACAGCCCCAGGGTGAGCAGATACCGGTAGACATCGTCCCGCGCCTCTTCGAACAGACGGGAAACCTGATCCTGTAAAGATGTACCGGTTTGTTCCTGGCGTATCAAACCCACGAATTGTTCGTCGGACGCGAATGACGACATTCCCTCATAACCAAAGACCCCCGGAAAGTGTTTTCAACTACACCCTGCCAAATACTTTTCGGCGTAGTTGGATCTAGTGTAGTTGGTTTGACGGCGCCCGGGTCTTTGGATTGAACAACGCCCAATCCAATGCCGGAACCGACCGTATGCATTTCCATTGTCACCTTCAATAGCAGCCGGTACATTCGGCGCTGTTTGAATGCCGCGCTGGCTCAGAGGGGCGTCCGGACCACCGTAATGGTAGTAGATAACGCCTCCGCTGACGGTACCGGAGCGATCCTGCAAGAATTCGGCAGCCGCATTCAGGTGATCTGGAACCGGAACAACGTGGGGTTTGCCGAGGCGCAGAATCAGGGGATGCGGGCCAGCCGGGCGGAATGGGTGCTGACGCTCAATCCGGATTTGCTGATGGAAGAAGATTTCGTGCGCCGTCTGGTGGATGCGGGGGAACTGGACCGCGGGGCCGGCGCGGTTTGCGGGAAACTGCTCTCCATCGGAGTCGGGTTCCAGCCCTTGGCGGAACGGCGGATCGATTCCACGGGCCTGTTCTTCACGCCCACGATGCGCCACTTCGACCGCGGGTGGCATGAACCGGACGATGGCGCATACGATCGGGCGGAGTACGTCTTCGGCGCCTGCGCCGCGGCGGCGCTGTACCGGCGGCAGATGATCGACGACGTCTCGATTCGGGGGGACTTCTTCGACCCGGATTTCTTTGCCTACCGGGAAGATGCCGACGTGGCCTGGCGGGCGCAACTGCTTGGCTGGCGGTGTATTTACACACCGGCGGCTGTGGGTTGGCACGTGCGCAGCGTGGTGCCCGGCAAACGGCGGTCGATCACGCCGTCGATCAATATGCACTCCGTGAAAAACCGTTTCCTGATGCGCATCAAGAACGCGACGCCCGGCCTCTACCGGCACTGCTGGTTGCCTATGACGGTGCGGGATTTAGTAGTGGTGTCCGGATGCCTGTTGTTGGAACCGCGGTCGCTGCCGGCATTCTGGCAGGTTGCGAAGTGCTGGCCGGCCACCTGGCAGCGGCGGCGCGAGATCATGCGACGGCGCCGGGTAAGCGACGGGGAGCTGATGCGGTGGTTCCGGTTTGAACTGGCCGGCGAACCGCTGACCGGCGAAGCAGTGGCGGAGACCGCTCCGCGGATGCTGGCGCCGGACGCGGCCTGACTCGGGCACGGCGTTTCGGGCCTGGAGCGGGACATCGTGCCCGCCAAGCCGTGGTCGGCGGCCGCCAGGACTTGCGGGCCCGCGATGCGCCAGACGGAGCCCTACGCTACGCCTCCAGCCAACTCCATGGTGTCGCTTCCGACGCCTTCATTGGGGAGGCGGATGAGGAAGCGCGTTCCCTTGCCCGGGGTGCTCTCGACTTCGATTTTGCCGTTGTGTGCCTTCACGATCCAGGCGACGAAACTGAGGCCCAGGCCGAGACCCTGCTCGGGAGTGGGCGCGGTGCCCTGGCCGGGAACACGGTAGAAGCGGTCGAAGATATGCGGCAGGTGCTCGGTGGGGATGCCGCGGCCGCTATCCTCCACTACGAGTTCGACGAACTGGGATTGTGCCTGAAGGGACATCTTGACGGCGCCGCCTTCGGGAGTGAACTTCAGCGCATTGGAGAGCAGGTTGGTGATCATGCGCTCGATCTGCACGCGATCGACTTCGGCCGGACACTGGGGTGGCAGTTGGGCGGTGAGTTGCACGCCGGCGGCTTCGGCGGGGATTTGGAACTGCTCGACCAGGTCATCGACTACTTCGCAGAGGTTGAGGCGCGATTTCTGAAGAACGATCTGGCCGCTCTCGGCCTGCGAGAGCAGGAGTAGGGCGCGCACGATCTGGCTGAGGCGGTCGATATCGGTGAGGGCGTTGAACATTGCCTCGCGGTATTGATCGGTGGTCTGGGCCGTGAAGAGGGCCACCTCGAGCTGCCCGCGGATGGCGGTGATGGGGGTGCGCAGTTCGTGGGAGACGTCGGCGGAGAACTGGCGCATCTGCTGGAAGCTGGCTTCCAGGCGCTCGATCATGCGATTGAAGGTGAGGATGAGGGTATCGAGTTCGTCGCCGGCCTCGCGCGTGGGGATGCGCATGCTGAGATTGGAGCCGGAGATGCGCTGCGCCGCCTGCGCCACGGCGAGCACGGGGGTGAGCGCCCGGCCCGACATGAAATAGCCGAGCAGAGAGCCAAGGATGAGCGCGCCGGGGATCACGCCAACGAAGATCCAGGTGTATTCGCGCAAGGTTTTGTCGTTATCGGCGTAGGAAGCGCCGATGGCGACGTAGTAAGGTGCCCCGTGGCCTTCCGAATAGACGATTCCGCCGCGAATCTTGACGGGCTCGCCATCGGAAGTTCGGCGTTCTTCCCAGAATATTTTGGGCTTGGGGGAAGCCACCGCTTCCAACACCTTCTTGCGGATTTCGGCTGGCTTGTCGACTCCGATGTCGTCATAGGCGGTGGAGACGGAGGGCTCGTGGGTGACGGAATCGGGAATGGGTTTGCCGTACTGGTCGGCGACCAGGTAGATCTTGCGCGTGTCGAGAACGATAGTGGTTTCGTCGGGATCTTTGTCGTCGTAATACCAGACCGGACAGATGCGGTTGCCAAAATCCGGGACCGGCTCGATTCGCATGTAGCCCTTCATGGCCGCCCAGTCGCCGTTGAGTTCTTCCTGGATCTGGTTTTCCAAGGCGCTGGCGAGGCGCGCCCGAAAGGCGAGGGCAACGCCGGTGAGGAGCACAGTGAAGAGCACCGCGTAGCTGACGGTGAGACGGAAGCGAAGGCCGCGAAAGTTGCGGCGGAAATCGCGCTGTCGGCTCACATCACACCTGCGGAGCGGCGGCGGGGCCGGCGGGTATCTCGGCGGGCTTCTCGGGAGCTTCGATCATGTAGCCGATGCCGCGCACCGTCTGGATGAGCTTCTGCGGATAGCGGTCGTCGATCTTGCTGCGCAGGTGGCGGATGTAGACGTCGACAATGTTGGTGAGCCCGTCGTAGTCCATATCCCAGACATGCTCGACGATCATGGTGCGGCTGAGAGGGCGGCCCTTGTTGCGCATCATGTATTCGAGGATGCCGAATTCCTTGGGGGCGAGGTCGATGGTTTCGGTGCCACGGACCACCTTCCGGCGGATACAGTCCAGAGTGAGTTCGGCCACCTGGAGGCGTTCGGGGGTGGGCTGGCCGCGGCGCAGCAGGGCGCGGACGCGGGCCAGGAGTTCGACGAAGGCGAAGGGCTTGACCAGGTAATCGTCGGCGCCTTGTTCGAGGCCTTTGACACGATCGTCGAGCGTGCCGCGGGCGCTCAGGATGAGCACCGGGGGACCGGCTTTGCGATTGCGAATTCTCTCGAGGATCTGGAGGCCGTCCATGTCGGGCAGCATGCGGTCCAGAATCACCAGATCGTAATCGGCGGCGTGGATACACTCGAGTGCGGCGCTGCCGGTGAGCGCCGCATCCACCGCGTATCCGGCGCCTTCGAGGCCACGGCACAGGAAGTCGGCGATGCGCTTTTCGTCCTCGACGACTAGAAGTCTCATGTGATTACAGCTTAACGCAAAGGCTGGGCCAGGCAAGGAAGCGCCTGCGTTGAACCCGGCCTCGCGTTTGTCTCCGGCTTCACCGAGTCAGGCGATTCACACCTCTACTTGGCGCGTTTGAGAACCATGGGGCCGCCGAAATCCGGACCGCCCTCGGACTTGGTGGTCAGGGTGATTTCGTCGCCTTTGACAGTGCCCGTGCTGGTGAACTTGGCGGGAGTTCCGCCCATATCCACCTGAACGAAAAAGGAAACCTTGTCGCCCACAACCTTGCCATCGTTCAGCGGCAACGGGTCGCCTTGAGGACCGGTCACGGTGCCGGTCAGTTTCTCACCATCCTGCTTGAAGGCATAAGTGAGCGTAAACGGGTTATCACCCATTTGCATCGTTCCTGACCAATTGCCCGAGATATCGGCGGCCAGCGCGACCCCCGCAAAAATGGCGCATAGTACGCCCGTGGCGAAGAGAATTCGTCCAGTCATGTGAGCAATTCTACCGCCTGGAGGCCAGTTAAGCCAGCCGATTTGCTACTTGGTGGTGCGCCCAGCAGTCTCGGAAGTTCTACGAGACAGGGGTCGGGGCTGTGGTGCGCATTTGGCTGAGTGCAAAATCGCCGGCGGAGGTGTTTTCGACGCATGGAGCGCCTGGTCAAGCAACTTTAACTGTCTGCCAGATCACAGTTGTGAACATGGTTGGGAGACCTCGTTTGACTTTTCGTATTCGGGCGGTTACTTCAATATTCAATGGAATGCAATCAAATACGATAGCCCCGCAGAGGCGCTGGCCCATGCCGTTGGCGCGACGTTCACGTTGGCTGTCGCTGAAACTGTAAGCTTCGGCCTCAACGAGTGCGGGGGATGTCTGGGTGACAACCGTGGTGGGAACTCGCTACTTCTCCAGACTGCTGTTCCCAAGCCTTCCAGCATCATACTGCTCGCCTTGGTATGCGCAGGACAGGGCCGGAAGCTTCTTCGTAGGGCTTAGACAGATCCTTCGAAAACCTTCGCGACTCCGGTGTGCCATCGCTTTAGCTGAAACTTCGCAACCCAAGAAAAGGGGGTGTGGCAGGACCGCGCCACTTCTTCGCGGTCTCAAGCCGGATTATGCGCCGGATTCTGGTGGATGGGGCGCGCGCGCAGTGCTGGAAAAAGGTGGGGCCAGGTGCACCAATTTCAACTGAACGAATCGATAGACGCGGCTCCTCCGCGCGACGCCGAACTAATCGCGCTCGACGACGCCCTGGACCGCCTTGCGCAATTCGATGGGCGCAAGGCCCGCGTGGTCGAAATGCGGTTCTTCGGCGGGCTGAGCGTGGAAGAGACCGCCGCGGTCTTGAAGATCTCCCCACGGAGCGTGATGCGCGACTGGAAACTGGCCCGTGCCTGGCTGAGGCGCGAAATCAGCAATGGCCAGTGATGGCTCGGCCGCCGTAGTGGCGCGGGCGCTGGTCCGGGAAGGCCTGCCTCATGCCCGATGACCCTCTTACCGGGATGCCGGCATGTCCGAATAGTGGACGTGCACCAGGACCCACCGATTCCCGGCCTTGCGATAGATCTGCGTTTCGCGACCATCGCTCTGCACCTGCGCGCCGTCTGTCTTCTGCGTCGCCGTGAAGTGCCAATTGAATTCGGACCACGCGGAATCGCGATAGACGTGCACCTTAATATCGCGCGGCATGAGCTTGCGTTCGGAAAACATCCCCCCCATTGTGTCGGTGAAGAAGGCCTTCACCTGGTCCCAGCCGTGCGCCTGGCCGAGCGGGTGGATGAACGAGACCTCCGGCGAGTTGTCCCAGATCCGCCCGGCCAACTTGACATCGGCCGCGTCCACTGCCGCGGCATAGTCCGCGATGAGTTGCCGAATTGGGTCGGCTCGTGTCACTGATTGCTGCGGCCAGCAGGGAAAGAGAATGAGGAGGGCAACGAAGAGTCTCAGGCTCACGGAAAGAAGATAGCACAGGCAGTTCCGCCGCTCTCCCGTGCACATCTCCATCCCGCCCAGCGGACCTGTCGGGCGCGGCCGCGAGGTGCGCCGTCAGCAACGAAGGCTCTCACGGCCGCCGCACGGCGCCTGTGATCTCCTTCCGCTGCATCACATCGTCATCCGCAACCAGGACGGCCACCCACGGAGCATCTAGGGCTGTCATTTTCCCCTGCATCGTGATGGTCTGAGGCTGGCCGGCCTGCAACTCGACCTGGCGAATGGACGGCACGAGCGACAGGTTGTCGGTCCGCACCGCCAGGCTGTGCCTGCCGCTGCCTTCCATGGTCACCGCCAGAGAGACCGACCCGTCGTTCCCGGTCCGCGGTACGGCGCTGAATTCGAACTGCCTGCCGGCGCGGAAATCGATGTCATAGGAGCCGCCGGGCAATAGCACCATGGTTCTCTTTGCGCCAGCGGCGGCCACTTCATACTCGCCCTCGGCAAGCCAGGTGCGGAAGGTGGCCGGGTCGGGGTCGATTCGCACCGTCTTGCCGGACTTCTTCTCTCGAAACTCCAGCGGCTCACGCGAGCCTTGGTTGGTGCTGCCGGAAATCTGCGCCGGGCCGGCGAGATCGCGCATCAGCCAGATCCATCGGGCCACGGGATGGACCCAGACCTCTTTCCAGTTGTGGCAGTTTTCCGCCGGCCAGTAGGGCTGATCGCCGTTCCTATGGGCCTGAATTCCCACCGGCAGCGACCCTACGATATCGCCGGACATGGCGGTGTACTGGGGGGCGTAATCGTACCCCTCGCCCCACATGGTGCTCTGCACGAAGGGATTTCGGCCCACCACCCACTGGAGTTGTTGCTGGGCCAGCGAGGCCAGTTCGAAATTGCCGCGCAGAGGGGCGGCGGCCGAGATAGCCTTCGTCTGCGTCAGCACAGTGCCGTGGTTGCCGCGGAACTCAAACCACACCGGGAAGAGCCGCACGTAGTGGTGCTCCCCCACCTTCACCCCGTTCAGCACCTGTTCGCGAAACGCTTCGGCCGTGCCGCCGCGTCCGCCGGAGGCTGCCTGCTTGTACTCTTCGTCGTGGAATACCGAGTTGGCCAACATGCCATAGGGCTGGGTGAACTGCGCCATGGCTTTCTGGAAATACTCCGAGTACAGGGTGACGGCCGAATACCACTTGATCCAGTCGGCATGATTCGGAAACAACTCGCACATACGCGTCAGCGCGACCACCGGCGCATCCTCGTGGCTGGGATGCGAGTAGCGCAGGATGCGGGCCTTATCGGGCCCCGTGTAGAAGAACCCGGCCAGCGGGTAGGCGAGCCCTGGGAGGAAGGCACGCTGCTGCGAGTTCGCGATGGTGGTTGCGAACCCGAGCGCCTGGTCGGCGTATTTGCGCTCTCCAGTGGCCTGCCAAAGCTCCAGGGCCGCCAGGGCAGCGTGTCCCGCCATTTCCGTAGCCGTTCCCCGCTGCCGCTCCGCCATTCCGGACACGGCGAACTCCCAGTCCTCCTTCGCTTGCTTCAGGCTGTACTCCGCCAGCACCGGGTCGCTCTTGCGCAGGACGCGGGCGGCAATCGCCTCCGTGGCCACCGCCGCGATGTTGGAGCCGGGATTATTGGCGGCTTGCGACACCATGTCGTCGGTATCGCCCAGGATGCCGTTGGTCCAGCGGTCCATGGTGGAAAAACCGGGCCGGAAGCCGTCGTGGAACGTCGTCTTGAGCAGCCAGTCGAGCCCCCACTTGGCTTCTTCCAGCAAGCGCGCCAGCAGCGCCGGGTCTTCGCCGCGGGCTTGCAGCCGTTCGGCCAGGCTGAACATCGCGTAGGCCGCCTCCGCCGTATTGGGAAGCGACTGCGAGAGGTCCCCGGCATCGTGCCAGCCGCCGTTGACAATCAGTTTCTTGTCACCGTGGTTCAGCATCCAGTCGCGATGGCAGGCATCGTGAACCCCCGGAATGGCGTAGCCGCAGCGCTCCACGTAGAAGAAGTTGATGGCCTTCCAGAGGCTTGGTTTCCAGACGTCCGTCCCGATGCGAAACGGCCGCGTGGTCCGGTTCCCCGCGCGCAGGATGTAGCTGCCTGGCTCGCGCACTTCGGAGAAGTCCATCACCTGGAAGCGTCCGATTTGCGTGGTCACGGGCGATACCTTCTTCGTGACGGCGGGCACTCCGGTTTCCACGTTGATGAGTTGGAACTCGGCGGCCTCCAGATCGCTCGCGATCGCGCTCTTGGGCGAGCCGGTCTGGTATCCCGAATGGCTGAAGGAGATCTCCCCGGGCGCCACATTCCAGCCTTCATAGTGATCTGCGTTCACCTTTTCGAGCTCGAGCTTATCGATGTCGAAGAGCACCCGCGTTGCCGCGCCCGGTTCGTTTCCCTGCAAGCGGTAGGAGAACTCGATGCCGGTTACTTTATCGCGCGTGAGGTTGGCAATTTCCCACACCACGTGGTTCCACTGCTGATTCTGGAGGATGAGGTAATTGAGGCCCATCTTGCCGTACGTGTCGGGTACAGCCTCCTTCCCCTCGTTATGGAACATGACCAGCAGCGACACATTGCGGAACCCGGGGAGATCGGGATAGACCCAAAACGAAAGGCGGTTCCAGGCGGACCAGTCTTCTCCATTCACCACGCGCACAGCCGCCGCGCCGCCGTAGTGCCGCACCGTGGGAATGGGCTTGTCGCCGGTAGTGGGGCTGGTGAGGCGGACTGCGGAGGCGCCGCTGACCGCGCGTTCCCGGGTGAGCGCCATCTCCCCGAGTGCCTGTCCGGTGTTAACCAGCTTCCAGGTTGCCAGGTTCTCGGCATCGTCCAGCAGGCGCGATTCGAGCACCTTCTTGTTCAGCCATCGAGTCTTGATGGAGTTCGCATAGTCGTTAGGGATCGGCAGATCGGGAGGAGTCCCGTTGGCCAGCAGAAGAGCGACGGCCAACGCGGATAAACACATCTTCTTCATGAGAGCCCCTTGTCCGCGAAGTTCTTCGAAGATTCGCCGGACCCCGGCTCGGCGGCCGGGGCCGGCACATATTTGGAATCGGCGGGCAGCACCGTAACGCTGCCGCCTGCTACCACTCCAGACGGGCGCCGAGTTGCGCGCTGCGGTTTCCGCTGGCGGTCCGGACATTGCCGAAAGAGGCGTTGCTCATGGACAGGTCGGGACCAGCGAAAGAGTGGCGATTCAGCAGGTTGAAGGTTTCGAGCCGGACCTGTAGCCGGACCGACTCAACAATCGAAAAGGATTTCGACAACGTGGCGTCCTCGTTCCAACTCCAAAGCCCGCGCACGGTGGAAAAGCGGTTCGGGCTGGTGCCGAGCGATTGCGCGGCGGCGTCGGAGAACGCACTGGTATCGAAATAGCGGTTACTGGGGTTGGCCGCGTTCCAGGGGTCGAATTTGTCGGGATCGAAGACGTTCTTGAACCCCCCGGCCGGAGTGTTGAAGTTGGCGTACACCGTGGGGCCGTTCCAGAAGTTCGGCCGCGTGCGGGAGGATGGGTGCCCGAGCGGCGTGCCACTCTGGTAGTTCAGGATGGCCGAAACATTCCACCCGCCCACCAGCGCATTGAGCACGGGATGCGAATTGCCCAGCAGCGCGCGCCCTTTGCCCACCGGCGGATTCCAGTTGATCGCGGCTTTGATGACGTGCGTCCGGTCGGCGGAGACCACCGCCTTGTCCTTATACCGCGCGTAGGTATCCTGGATGCCGCCGCCACCACCGTTCGACACATCGGTGACGTTGGCGAGGTTCTTGGAAAATACATAGGCGCCGTAGAGGTAGACGCCCCGGCTCATGCGCTTGGTGGCGATCAGGTTGAGCGAATGGTAGGTGCTCATGCCCACCGGGTCGCCGAAGGCGCCGAGACCCTTGCTGGTAAGCTGCGGGAACGGCAGCAGCGTGTACGCGCCCAATCCGCTAAACCCGGCGTACGGACACGGCAGGCCGGCGGCAGTTGCCTGCGCGGGAGTGCTGATGGTCTGGGTAAGCACGGAGCCGCGCGAGAGTTCCTTGGGGTCGATCTGGTTGGGAGTCACGTTACCGCCACTGTGCAGCCGGGTCCCCTTGCTTCCCCGCCACTCCAACTCCAGGACGCGGTCTTTCTGCATTTCCCGCTGGAACCCGAAGTTGAAGTTCTGCACGTAGCCGGAGCCCACATAGCCAGGGCTATAGCGGGTGCCGCCGAACTTGGCGGCGTACGAAGGATCCATGTTCGCCGGCAGGGATGCTTTGGGAAAGCCATTATCGATGTTGAAGACCGGCAGGTAGGTGCCCTTGCTGTCCGACGCCACGGTATTGGTCTCATTGAACGGCGCCGTCCAGGGATAGGTCCATCCAAATGCCTCCGGCCTGAAGCTGATGCCGTAGCCGCCGCGCATCACGAGCCGCTCGTTCAGGCGGTACGCGATACCCAGCGTGGGTCCGAAATCCTTCCAGTTTCCGGGGAATGGCGCCCGCTTGCCGGCGCGCCCCGTGCCGGAGCCCATGTACTCCACGGCTCCCAGTCTGCCGCCGTAATTCGGGTCCGGAAGGAAGGGATTGAAGTTCGCGATCTTGTCGTTCTCCTCATACTGCGGGGAGTTTCCGCTCCATCGCAGCCCGACCCGAAAGCCCACGTATGGGAAGGACTAAATGCAGGTCTTTTGTCTGGATCGCGAGGGGCCACGGCGCAGCCCACATTGCACGGCGCGGTGGCGATTAACACTAGGGCAGACGGATTGCCGGTGATCAATGCGCGCGTCATGCGCCGCGCATGCAGTTCGTGCAGGTTGCGCTCCGCCCATCATGGCGAATGCCCGGAAGCCCTTTTGCGAACGCCGCTTCTCAATTCGCGCGCAGCGCGATCGACGGATCGATTCGCGAGGCGCGCCGAGCCGGAAGGTAGCCGGCAGCCACGGCCACCAATGTGAGCACCGCGGGCATGCCCAGGAACGTGAACGGATCCGTCGCCGTCACGCCGAACAGCAATTCGCCGAGCGCTCGCGCCAGCACGCGCGAGGCGATGGCTCCGATCAGGATGCCGGTCGCGGCCAGCCCCAGCGTCTGCCCGATAATCCCCGCCTGAAGGCGCAACGCGGAAGCGCCCAGCGCCATGCGAATGCCGATTTCCTGCGTGCGCTGGTTCACGCCGTAGGAGACCACGCCGTATATTCCGAGCGACGCCAGAAGCAGCGCGAACAGGGCGAATCCGCCGAGCAGCAGCACCACGAAGCGCCGGGGCGAGACGGACTTGTCCACCAGTTGCTGCAAGGTCCGGAAGTCCTTTCCAGGAAGGTTCGGAGCGATCGGTTTGAGCGCCGCACGCACACCCGCGGCGAGTTCCGCCGGGGGCAGGGAACTGCGCACCACCAGGTCCGCCGAGGACATATCGGGGCATTGCCGCATCGGCAGGTACATTTCCATTCCCGAGGTCTGCTCCAGCGCCAGGTGCCGGACGTCGCCCACCACACCCACCACGCGCCGCTCGCCGCAAGCACGCATCATCTGCCCGAGCGCACTCTGCCCCGGCCACAGGGTTCGCGCCAGGGTCTGGTTGATGACGATCGCGGGCTCCACGGATGGTGTATCTCTTTCGGAGATATCGCGCCCGGCAATCAGCGCGATGCCCAGGGCTTTCAGGTAGCCATCGCTCACCACGCGCACATACGCCACGGGGAACTTGCCCCGCTGGTATACCTGTCCCTTCGCCGGTGCGCCCCAACTGCGATTGCGCCCCAGCGGGAGCGCATCGGTCAATCCGGCGGCCCCGACGCCCGGGATGGCGCGCACTCGCCGGAGCACTTCGTCGAAGTAGGCATTCTGTTGGGCCTGGGTGGAGTAACTTGCGTCCGGGTCCACACGGACCGTGGCGGCATGTTCCGGCCGGAAGCCCAGGTTGACCTCGAGCACGCGCAGAAAACTGCGCACCAGTAACCCCGCGCTGACCAGCAGCACGCAGGCAAAGGCGATCTCCGAAACCACCAGGGCGCCGCGAATCCAGGTCCGCCCCTGGCCCGCCGTGGAGCCGCGCGCCGTGTCCTTCAGCACATCGTGCAGTGCGCTGGCGGGGACCTGCAGCGCGGGCCCCAGGCCAAACACCACGCCCGTCAGCACGGCCGCGAGCAGACAAAAGCCCAGCACCGTAACGTCCGTGCGGACGTTGCCGAGAAGCGGGATGCTGAGCGCTTCGATGCGCGCCAGTGCGTGCGTTCCTCCGGCCGCCAGAATCACGCCAAACGCCGCCCCGCAGCACGATAGCACCACACCTTCGGTCAGCATCTGGCGGATCAGCCTCCCCCGTCCCGCCCCCAGTGCGGTGCGGATGGCAATCTCCTTCTGCCGCGTCGCCGTCCGCGCCAGCAGCAGGTTGGAGAGGTTGGCGCACACAATCAGCATCACCACCCCCACCGCGCATGCCAGCACCAGCAGCGCCGTGCGGATGCGGCCACTCACGTGTTCCGCCAGCGGCTTGATAATTCCCTCAAAGTTGTTGCGTTCGGGGTGAGCCCGCGTGATCTGCTCGGCCAGCGTCTTTAACTCGGCCCGCGCGCTGCCAATCGCCACACCGGGCTTCAGCCGCCCGACCATCGCCATGGTGTTTCCCTGCCGGTTGGTCTCATTGCACAGCGGAAACGGAAAATACAGATCGAAGTGGCTGCCGGGGGCGAAGACGGAGGCCAGATCGAAAGAGGCCGGCAGCACGCCGGCTACCGTGACCGGTTCCTCATTGATGGAGAGTGCGCGGCCCACCACACCGGCATCGGAACCGAACCTCCGCTCCCACAGGCCATGGCTCAACAGCACGGCCTTGGGCCCGTGCCATTTGCATTCCTCGGCGGTAAACAGCCTGCCGATCTGCGGTTGAATCCCCAGCACCTGGAAGAAATTGTCCGACACCGGCACGCCGCTGAGCCGTTCCGGCTCGCCGTGACCGCTCAGCAGATTGTCGCCGACGCCGTAGAAGGCGAAGTAGCCGGCGATGTCGGAGAAGGACCGGTTGCGTTCCCGCAGGTCCAGTAGATGGCCCACCTGGGTGGTCTGCCCCGAGAGGCCGCAGGCATCGTGGTTGGCGATCCAGACCAGGCGCTCCGGTTCGCGGAACGGCAGCGGGCGAAGCAGCAGGGTGTTGACCACGCTGAATACAGTGGCGCTGGCGCCGATTCCGAGCCCCACGATCAGTACGGCGAACGTGGTGAATCCCGCGTCCCGGCGCAGCGCTCGAAACGTGTAGCGCAGGTCTTGCAGAAAGCTGTCCAGCACGGGCGCACGCCGGGTTTCGGACATGGTTACCTCCTATGCCATATACTGCCGCGCGGCAATTTGGTTACGAAAGCCCGCAAGATTCGCGTTTCCCCATTCGGCAGCGAGGCGGGCGATCGACTGTGCGGTCTCGCGCATACGGGCCTTGCACGGGGGATTCCATCAACCCGGTGGGCGTCGGGATGCCGGCTGTGTGGCCCCGCGAATCGTCTAAGGTGAGTATCTACTTGACTCAGGCCGGTACCGTTAGCAGCATTTCGCGGGGCGGGCCATCACCAAGCCGCTGCCAGAGCTGTTACCCTCGTCAGATTAGGCGCTCACTTGGCTGGCGCCGGCGGGGCGGTGGGCAGCATGTTGCGGATGGCGGCGATTCGCCAGCCATCCGGCGTGCGCGTGATCAGGAACGTGCTCCACATGCGCCTCGGCGGGGCGCCGGCGAGGCCCGCGATTTCGTAGCGCCCGTCGGCCAGCGCGGCGTCGGGTGTCACGAAGCGGACGGTTTCCACGGTGATAGTGCGCTTCCCGCCGCTGCTTTCCGAACTGGCCATGGTGCCGCGCACCACGGCGTCGCGCCCTTTGCGCCACTCGCCGGAGGAAACCAGTTGGTCGGCATCCGCGGTAAAGAGGGCTTCGGTGGCTCTGGCGTCCTTGCGGTCGCGGGCGTCCACGTAGCGCGCCACCACGTCTTTGATGGCGGCCTCATCTCCGAGGTTGGCGGTTGTCACCTGTGCCGCGGCCAGGATGCCGCGCCTCGCCAGAAAGTCGAAGATGCGTGCATGCACGGCTGGCCACTGCTCTTTGTTGAACCCGTGCGCCGCGCCGGGGACAGTCATCATGTCGGCATCGACGCCGGCTTGCTGTAGGGCTGCCGTGAGGCGCACGCCCTGCTCGTATGGCACGGTGCGGTCGTTCTCGCCCTGCACGGTGAGGGTCGGAGGGATGCCTTTCCGCACGTAGGTTAGCGGCGAGAGGCGCCTGGCCAGATCGCTCCGTCCGGGTTGTTCCGGCAACCACTGCTCGGCGAAGCTCTGGCGGTGCGGCCCGTCCAGCAGGTCCGTTACATCGCTAACGCCGTAGCCGTTGACGATGGCGGCGATGGGCACGGCCGGCCCCAGTCCGGACGACGCCGGAGTCATGCCCACCATGAGGGCCAGGTGGCCGCCGGCCGAGGCGCCGGTGACCACGATGCGCGCCTGGTCGACGTGGTACTTGTCAGCCCGATCGAAGAACCACCTGGCGGCGTTGAGCGCGTCGTTGACGGCGGCGGGGGCGGGCGCTGCGCCGGCCACGCGGTATTCCACGTTGGCCACCACGAAGCCCCGCTCCAGATAAGGCCGGCAGAAGGCGTCCATCATGGTTTCCTTGGTGCCGCGGATCCAGCCGCCGCCATGGAACATGATCACGCCGGGACGCTTCTCCCTGGAGGGCGCTTTGGGGTACAGGACATCGAGCCGCGTATCGGGAAAGCGGTCGTAGGCGATGTTGGCCTCGAGCGCAATCCCGTCCGGCACGGTGACGGGGGCAAGGGTTTGCGCCGGGCAGGCAGCGCAGGCGATCAGGAGCAGTGAGACGCGGAAGGCCATGCCTTCCATCTTATTATGTCTAGTCTCCAGTGGAAATTGTGGCGGATCCCCCTGGACCAACTTTTCGCACGGCGTTCTCTCACCCTCTGGTCAGGCCACCGGACACCAGCGGTCGAGCAGTTCGCCCAGGCTTTGCAGGCTGACGGGTTTGGCCAGATGATCGTCCATGCCGGCCTGAAGGCAGGCTTCGCGGTCGGCGGCAAAGGCGTTGGCGGTGAGGGCGATCACGGGGATGCGGCGCGCGCTGTTTTCGCGGCGGCGCAGTTCGCGAGTGGCTTCGTACCCGTCCATGCGCGGCATCTGGCAATCCATCAGGACCAGCGCGTAGTCGAGACGCTCCAGGGCCGCCAGGGCTTCCTCGCCGTTGGCTACGACGTCGGTATCGAAGCCGCAGCGCTGCACCTGAAGGCTGGCGACGCGCTGGTTGACCGGATTGTCTTCGGCGATGAGAATGCGCCCACGGCGGACGTCCCGTCGGGAGACCGTCGGCCCTGCTGTGGCAATTGAGGTGACGCCGGGCGACTGCTCCATCAGACCCTTCAGACACTCGTAGAGAGCCCCAGGTTTCACCGGCTTGGAGACGCGGGCGGCGCCGGCGGAGCCCGCCAGGCAACCGATCGCCGTCAGGTGGATGATGCGGGTGGTACGCAGTGCCGGATCGCCCGCGATTTCGAGCGCCAAGGCGGCGCCGTCCATGCCCGGCATCCGCATATCCAGGATGGCGAGCCCGATCGGCTCACCGGCCGCGTGGTGGCGGCGCAGGGCGATCAGCGCCTGCTCGCCGTTTTCGACAGAGAGCGGGCGCAATCCCCAGGCCGCCGTGTAGCGCTCCAGGATGTCGCGGCTGGTGGCGTTGTCGTCCACGATGAGGACGCGCCCAGACAGCAGCGCGCCGCGGGCGCAGACCGCGCTCGCCCCGGCCTCGGGTTCCAGGGCTGTCGTAAACCAGAACCGGGAACCGCGGCCAGGCTCGCTCTCGACGCCGATCTCGCCCTGCATCTGCTCGACGATGCTCTTGGCAATGGCCAGGCCCAGCCCGGTGCCACCGAACCGGCGGGTAGTGGAGCTGTCGGCCTGCGTGAAGGACTCAAATAGACGATGCATCGCGTTTTCGGGGATGCCGATACCGGTGTCGGTCACGCTGATGTGCAGGCGGCCCGCCACGTTCGTATCACGCCCCACCGAGACGCGGACGGCGATTTCGCCTTCCAGCGTGAATTTGACGGCGTTGCCAACCAGGTTTAGTAACACCTGCCGCAGGCGGGCCTCATCGCCCAGAACCCGCGCGGGAACCCCGGGTTCCAGCCAGTAAGTCAGTTCGAGCCCTTTGGCGTGCGCGGCGGGCGCCATGAGCTCGACGGCGCCTTCCACTACGCCGGCCAGGTCGAACGGCGTGTGTTCCAGTTCCAGCTTGCCGGATTCGATCTTGGAGAAATCCAGAATGTCGTTGATGATGGCCAGTAACTGCTCCCCAGACCGGCTCACGCTGTTGGCGAGCGATTCCTGCTCGGGCGACAGGCCGGATTCCAGGAGCAGTTCGGCCATGCCGAGCACGCCGTTCAAAGGAGTGCGGATTTCATGGCTCATGTTGGCCAGGAACTGGCCCTTCAAGCGGGTGGCCTCCCGGGCCGATTCCAGGGCGAGCGCGAGCGCCGCGTTGTTTTCCTGCAACTGAAGGGCAAAGGCGTCGAGGCGTTGCCGGGATTCATAGCGCTCCGTCAGATCCACCAGGCAGGTGCGTAAGCCCTCAATTGTGCCGTTCGCCGCGTGAATGGCGGTGTCGTGCACCTCCACTCGAAGCAGCCGGCCATCTTTACGCCGGTAAGGGCGCTCCACCGGCGTCAGCGCTTGCACACCGCTCATCTTGGCGCGCACCGCGGCGCGGGATTCCTCGCGATGCTCGGGCGAAACGAATTCCGAGGCGTGGCGTCCGATGATTTCCTCGCGGCTATAGCCGCCTAGAGCGCAGCCGGCCCGATTGACCCGCGTCATGATGCCCTCACGGTCGATTTCGTGCATCGCCACCGGCGCCTCTTCGAATAGCAGGCGATAGCGCTCCGCGCTGCGCGCCACCAGATCGGCCGCGCACTGCTGCTCGGTAATGTCAATGGCGGTGATGCCGATCAGTTGCTCTCCGGCCTCGCCGGCCAAGGGAAACTCGAGCACCAGGCCGTAACGCTGACTGCCATCGGGGGCGGTCAGGGGCAGAACATATTGTACGGGGCGTCCCGTGCGTAGCACTTCCCGGCCGTGGGTCCGCCCAGTGTCCGACGCGGCCCCCCAGAGTTCGTGATCGGTCTTGCCGAGAATTTCCGCCATCGGGAGTTCGCAGAGGTTCAGCATCGCCTTGTTCGCATACAGGATGCGGCCGGTATCGTCCTTGATCAAGGCCGCCGCCGGCGTGTTTGACATGAAGGCCTCGAACCGGAGTTCGGCCTGGCGCGCGCGCGCCCATGCCTCCCGGGCGGTGCGGCGCATCAGGAAACCGCGGCGGCCGTACCACAGGCTGAGCAAACTGAACAGTATCGCGCCAAGCGCGTAAAGCCGATTTAGCTGGCGCTGCTGGCGTTCGGCGAGGCGATCCCGAACATAGCGCTGTTGCGGCAGCGCGAACCACTGGTTGGCCAGTGTGGTCAGCGTACCATCAAGAGCGATCTGCTCGATACCGGCGAAGAGGCGGCCGGCCGCGGCCTTCACCTCGGGACGCGCAAACGTGGCCATGGGAAGGGAGGTTTGCGGTAGCGGTACCACCAGCAGCGGTTGATTGGCGCATGCCGCCGGCTGATCGAGCAGCGCTCCATAGATCAAACGGCCATCCAACAGCACACCATCCACCTGGCCGGCGCAGAGATCGTCGATCATTTTCAGGGGTCCACGCGCCGGGATGGTGAGCGCGCCTGGCAATTGACCGGCAGTGGCCACCCCGAAAGCGGGGTCGCGAATCGCAATGCGGCGACCCACCGCCGAGCTGGGGTTTTTCAGCGGGCGTTCACGCAGCGAGAGCAACGACAGCGAACTCTCCCACCACGGGACGCTGAGGTAGAAGGTCTGTTTGCGTTCGGCGGAGACCGTCAGGAGGGGGTAGAGATTGATCAGCCCCTCGCGAAGGGCCTTTTCCGCATCCACCACCCTCACCCACTGCAAGTGGACACCACTGCGCTTCGCCGCCTCCTGCACTACCTGCACCGCCAACCCGGCGGGACGTAGCCGACGCGCAGCGTGGCAGCCTCCTCGCCACGGGTGAGTGCGAACAGGCAGACCACCAGCACCAGCGCCGCACCAACAGCGGCAGCAATGTAAAGCCTCGGACGGCGCAAGCGCTTTTGACTCCTCGAAGGACTTATCGGCAGGCCGGAAGAAACGCAATAGGCGGGATCTTGGCGCCACGGGCCGCCATATGCCACCATGAAGCTTGGCACGGCGTCGGTTTTTTGTAGACTCGATTCGCGGCGGGGCCGCCGAACTGCGTGGCGACGAGGCTCGCCACCTCACCCGCGTCCTGCGCGTGGAACCTGGACAGCGCTTCGAAATCTCCGACAACCAGCAGGCTTACCTCGCCGAAATCACAGAAGCCCGCGGCGAACGAGTCGTGTTTCAAGTCATCGAAGCCCTCCCCGCCGTCCTGTCCCCGGTCTCCGTCACCCTCTGCGCCAGCCTCATCAAGTTCGACCGCTTCGAATGGATCGTCGAAAAGGCCACCGAACTGGGCGTCGACCGTATCCTTCCCGTGGATGCCGCGCGCACCGAAAAGGGCCTCTTCGACGCCTCCCGCAAACGCAGTGAACGCTGGGCGCGCATCGCCCGCGAATGCAGCCAGCAATCGCGCCGCGTGCGCATTCCAGAGATCCTTCCCGCCGTGCCCTTCGAGCGCTGCCTTGCCGAGACCGCCGCCCACCGCTACTTCCTCGACGAATCCCTCGCCTCGCCCATCCTGCGCGAGATTCCGGCGGAACGCGCCGATTCCGCCGCCCTGCTGATTGGCCCCGAAGGCGGCTGGACCGATGAAGAACGCCAACTCGCCGTGGCCGCCGCCTGGCAACCGGTCTCCCTCGGCCCTCTGGTGCTCCGTGCGGAAACAGCCGCTTGCGCCGCCCTCGCCATAGTAGTCAATGCCTGGTTAGCCTGACAGCCGTGAGAAAATAGAACCATCAGTGGCCAACTATCCCCTGGATCTCATCCTTATCGTTATCTTTGTTCTCGTGCAGTGGCGAATTACCCGCCTCCTGCTTGCCGCCACCTCCGGCCGTTGGATTCGCTACGCCCTCTTCCTCTTTGCTGTCTTCCTGGCCGTCAGTTACACCTTCACGTTCTCCCGGGTGCTGGCGCGCATCCGCATTCCCAGCGGCATCGGCAGCGT
>JAPKZC010000902.1 GCA_026394025.1 Candidatus Solibacter sp. | reverse complement strand
GCAACGCGAATCAGCACCTCGCCTGGCCCCGGCACCGGCTCCGGGCCTTCGGCGAGGTGAAGAACTTCCGGTGGTCCAGGCTGCGCGAAATGGATGTACTTCATAATTCCATTGTGGGGCAGCTTGGCAAGCTGCGCGCCGGTTGGCAGCCGGCGCAACTACCTTCAAGCGATTTCGGAAGCCCGGGCAAGCGTGCCGCCCGCCGCGCGGATTTCGGCCAGCGCGCGTTCAGAAGCTTCGGCCGTGAGGGCTGCGACAGCGTCCGTCACGATGGTCACGGGCTTGCCGTATTTCAGCAGGCCGCGGGCGGCGAAAAGCACACAGATTTCAGTCACCACGCCGTAGATTACGAAGTGATCGGCCGCCAGCAACTCCACGATGCGCGAGAGATTGCGCGCCGTGAACACGTCCACGTTCTGCTTCTCCACGATGATCTGCTGCGCGCCATCAAGCGCGAGATCGCATTCCCGGTTGGGCACCACCACGCGTTTCTCCAGCAGCGTGGCTTCGGCCTTATGCTGCCCGGTAGTGCCGGCTACGCAGGGCGTGCGATGGCGGGCACGATGCGCTCCGCGCCGGGGACGTAGAGGGCTCCCGCGGGATACAGGAAGTCCAATTGCGAATCGATGTCGAAGAAAACGGTTCTCATCCGGGCAGATTGGAGCGTGTCTGGCCGATCAGCTCGCGCAGTTCGCGGCTTTGGATCACCGGCCATGGCTCCGCTACCTCCAATTGTCGCAGAGCGGGCGGCAGATTCGCGACGGATTGCGCGGCGCGCTCGCGGGCTTGCGCCAGGCTGGGCAGCGGCTCGATGAGGCGGCCGCCCAGAACGATGGGACGCAGCAGCGCTTCGCCCCTGCCGCATTCGCCGGAGCGCGCCACCACGTCGCGCGCCACGTCGCGGAAGACCTGTTTGGCGCCGGGGAACGAAGTCTTGTCCTCGCTGTACTTGGCGACGAAGCGTTTGATGCCGCAGATTTTCAGTTCCACCATCTTATAGATGGCGCCCATGTGGGGTGCGTCGGCGCTGGTAGAAAGCTGCGTGCCGACGCCGAAGGAATCGATGGGCGCACCGGCGGCCACCAAATCGCGGATCCGGTATTCGTCCAGATCGCCGCTCACCATGATCTTGGCGCCGGGGTGGCCGGCCTTATCGAGGATGCC
Source organism: Candidatus Solibacter sp. (assembly GCA_026394025.1). Lineage (GTDB taxonomy): Bacteria > Acidobacteriota > Terriglobia > Bryobacterales > Bryobacteraceae > Solibacter. The sequence continues at coordinate 6,095 of JAPKZC010000902.1, read as the reverse complement.
GCGCACCTGGCGGGAGAGCGTGTCGAAATCGCCGCTGTCCAGGCGGACTCCCCACATCGGGCCACCCAGAGCGGCGGCACGGCGCGCGCCTTCCAGGGTGTCGTAGGTGTCCAGCAGATGTACGGTCGCCGGACCGAGGACGCGCTGTAGTTTGCGAAAGGCGTCCGTCTCGCTGGGGAAGGACATGACCCAGGCGTGGGCGGCGGTGCCCATCACAGGGATGCCATAGCGGAATCCGGCGAGCGTGTTGCTGGTGCCGGTGCAGCCGCCCAGGTAGGCGGCCCGCGCGCCCACCGTGCCGGCTTCGGGAGTGTGCGCCCGGCGCGTGCCGAACTCGATCACGGAGCGTCCGGCCGCGGCCGTGGCGCAGCGCGCAGCTTTCGACGCGATCAGCGTCTGGAAGGTGACGGCACTCAGCAGGAAGGTTTCCGGGATCTGCGCTTCGATGATGGGGGCGCGTAGCGTGAGTACGGGTTCGCCGGCGAAAAGCAAGGTGCCTTCCGGTACGGCGAAGAGATCGCCAGTGAAGCGAAAGTCGCGCAGGTACTCGAAAAACGCGGGACTCACCTGGCCGAACTGCGGGAGCCCTCGCAGGTAAGCGATTTCCTCGGTGGTGAAGCTCAGGTTCAGCAGGTAGTCCACGATTTCGGGGATACCGGCGATGACGGCGTAGTTGCGGTTGGCCGGCAGGCGGCGAATGGTGAATTCGAACGTGGCCTTCTCGCCGGCCTTGCCTGACTCGAAGTAGCCCGCCGCCATCGTGAGTTCGTAAAGGTCGGTGAGAAGCCCGTTCATTCGGTAGATGCCTTTTCAACGCAGAGGCGCAGAGATAAGCGCAGAGAAAACCAGAATCAAACGCGATGCTAAATCCCTGTGCCGTGCTTGCCTTTCCTTCTCTGCGCTTATCTCTGCGTCTCTGCGCCTCTGCGTTGAAGGGAAAACTTCAGAGTCCCCGGCTTCCCCGACTCAGGGTGTATTCTTTTCCCTACTTCTTTTTGGGTTGCTCTGCCGGCGCTTCCTTCACGTCCGCAGCGGCCTTCTGCAGTTCCTCGACAACCTTCGCGTCCAGTTCATAGATGCTCGGTTCGCCGTCCCGTTGCGCGAAATATTGTGTCCCCTGCTTACTAATGGCGACTTTCTCCGTCCGTTTGCCGTTATTAGACACCACGCTGGCCTGAAGGACAGGCTCTCCCCCGCCCTTTTCGGCGAATTTCGTGGCGGCCAGGTCGCGCAGTTTATCGATCAGCGTCTGCACACTGGCGTTGTCCATGTTCTTGCCATTGGCGGTCCACTTGTCGCCCGCCTTAGTGTAGGCCACGCCCTTGACCTCCACCCGGCTCGGATCGCTGAAGCCGAAGTCGAACACCTTCTTATTGCGGAAGTCATCCACCGATTTTTCCACGGCATCGGCCAGATCGGCGTTGGTCTTGTACAGGCCTTCCACGGCGGAACTCTTGACGAAGACGTTCTTGTCTTTGTCGCGGCGAATTTCCATGGTCTGCGTGCCGCCCGCGTCCGTGACGGTAACGGTGGCCACCTTGGTTGCCCCGGCGAACTGTTTGGCCGCATCCTCGGCGGAGAGATCCATCTTGGCGTCTTTCAGCTTGCTGACCAGGCCATCCACGGCGGAGCCATCGGCGCGCAGTGGGCGCGGCTTGACGATCTGCCACTCGTTCTGGCCGTTCTTGCCGAACTCCACGGCCGGACCCTTGGCGGCGAACTCGACCCGCGAGAGCTTGTCGGAATCGAAGGTGAGCAAGCGCTTGTCGCGTAAATCGTCGGGGCGCTTGTCCAGGCTGGTCTTGGTGAACGTTCCCACGGTGACCACCTTGGCGTAATTGGCCAGCTTGGCGTAAGCGCCGCTTCCGTTCAGCGTGTCGTCGCCAATCAGCAGGTGATCGGTTTTGCCGTCCTTGCGGACGATCTGCACGTCAAGCGTGGGGATGTGCAGGCCGTACGGCGTGAGGTCGGTGGCCTTCTCCTCCACCACTTTGTCGGCGTTGAGATTGGCAAGCGCGGAGACCATGGCGCCGGCGGCATCCTGATCGGCGGCCATCGGCTTGGGGGCGGTCATCTGCCATTTGCCGTTTTCGCGCTTCAGGCCCAGCACCTCGTCGGTGACCTTCTTGATTTTGATTTCCAGAAACTGGTCGTCCGCAATGGTCAGCAGCTTGGTGGCGGCGTCGGCGGGCGCTTTGGCTTTGTCGGCCTGGCTCTTGTTACTCCACCAGGTCAGCCCACCCAGAACAGCCAAAAGAACGACGGCGATGAGGAGTCCCTTCGGCTTCATGGCTTATCTCCTCTTCCACCAGGTGACCAGGCCGAACCCGACAATGGCCAGCGGGAAGAAGACCACGCTTAGCCAGAACACGAGGTTGAGTTTCTGCGCGGTCAGGGTGAGGGGGCGGTCCTCGGTGGATTTGGGACGGATGCTAATCAGGTCTTCGTCGGCGCTAAGCCAGTTGATCGTGTTCATGAACAGATCGCGGTTACCCAGCGTGCGCGAACCCATGGCGCGGTTTTCGGCCCACTGCGAGGTGCCCACCACCACGAACCGCCCACTCGGAGTGCCCTGCACGGTGCCCGCGGCAGCAAGGGTGAACGGACCTTTCTTTCCCTTCTTGGGATCGATGGCGCCGTTGGCGCCAACCTCGGTGACGGAGATGCTGTCTTCGGTAGTGCCGAAGAGTTTCTCCACCGTGCTCTTGCCACCCGACTTGATCTCTAGTGAGCGCGGCACCGGGAACGCGGTGGGCACGCGCGTGAGGGGGCGCGTAATGGCATGCGCCTCGTACGCCAGAATGATGGGGATTTCGGGCCCGGCGCCGAACATGTTGCCGATGCCGCGGAGGTCCAGCACCAGGTCTTTGCCCGGCGTGACGCCCCATTCGGTGAGCAGTTGCACCAGTTCGGTGTTTTCCGCGGCAGCCTCGCCGCGGCCGAACTTCATCACGTTATCCAGCAGGAAGAGGGCGTGACCGCCGCCTTCCACGTACTTCTTAATGGCGTCCACGATGGCTGGCGGATAGGCCAACTGCGGCCCGCCGGCGATCAGCGTCAGGCAGTCCTTGGGAACTTCCACGGTGGCCGCAACCGGCGTCTGACCGATGGCCACGGGCGCGCCCGGTTCGGCAGCCTTGGGTTTGAAATCGATGATGCGGGTCTTGTAGTTGTCGCGTTCCAGCAACTGCTTCATCACGGAGTAGCCGGTGGGCGCGGTGTCCTCGATGGAGTGCTCATTGGCGGCATTCACGAAGCACGCGTTGCGCTCGCCAGATTTCAGCGAACGGATCAGCGCACCGGTGACTTCCTCTTCGGTGAGGCTCTTGGCCTCTTCCTTGCGAATGCCGCTATCCACCAGGATCATCACGTCGCGGCGGAAGCCGGCCGATTTGGCCTGCTGCGGCTTCTTTGTGGGGTCGATGAATTCCACTTTCAGCTTGGGGGAAAGCGCGGTGTAGCGGTCCAGCAGGTCGCGCGCCTGGGGGAAGCGCGTAGCTTCGTCGAAGTACGTGAGCTTGATGTCGCTCTTGAGATTGCCCACCACCTTAATGGTCTGGTCGGACAGGCTGAACTGTTTGTTGCTGGTGGAATCGTAACTCTTGTCGTAGCGGTTGGCGAGGAAGTTGATGGCGCCAAGCACCGCGAGCACCACCAGGATGTACGTCCCGGCGTAGGCCGTGTACCGGGTCTGTCTGGATTTGAGGAAACTGGCAGCCATATTACGACCTCCACCTGAGGGATTCCATTGCCCGCGAGGTAATGAACAGAGAGAAGAAGATCATCGAGAGATAGAACACCACGTCCTTGGTTGACAGCACGCCCTTACTGAAATTTTCGAAGTGCGTGACAATCGAGATGTAGTTGACCACCTGGGAGGCCGGACCGGAATCGAAAGCCGTAAACCAACTCAGCAGCCAGAGCAGCAGGCAGACGAAGAAGGTCACGCCGCCGGCCACAATCTGGTTGCGCGTGGTGGTTGAGATGAAGGTCCCGATGGCCAGCAGGCAGGCCCCTTGCAGAATCAGTCCGAGGTAGGCAACCAGCACGGGTTTCAGATCGGGTTTGCCCCAGGCGAAGAGCATGGCGACATTCAGCATCGACATGCCGAGCACGCACACGAAAAGCGTCACCGCGCCCAGCCACTTGCCCAGGATGATTTCAATATCCTTAATGGGAGAGGTCAGCAGCAGTTCGATGGTGCCCGTGCGCTTCTCTTCGGCAATCAGGCGCATGCTGATCATGGGGACCAGGAACAGCGCGATCGTGGAAGCGAACCCGAGCAGCGGGCGGATGATCTGGTCGTTGACATTCATCGGCTGCTGCTGGCCCATCATCTGCGCTTGGAAGCTGAAGCGCACGAAATCCCGCGTGGCGGTGAAGAAGCCGAATCCGAAGATCAGGCCGAAAAACGCCATTAGCAGATAGGCGATGGGAGATGCGAAATAGCTCTTGAGTTCTTTTTTGCAGATGAGGAGTATGTTTCTCACTTCTGGCCTCCTTCTTCTTTCGGTTCGGCGGTGGTGAGCTGCAGGAAGATGTCTTCCAGGCTCAGCCCCACGGCGCGCAGTTCATTGAGATTCCAGCCGGAGTTGACCACGCTGCGCGCCAGTTCGGCGCGGATGTGGCGGCCTTGCAGGCTCTCCACTTCAAGGGTGATGCGGCCATCCTTGGACTCTTTCATCATGACCCGGCTGACGCCGGCCACCTGTTCCAGCCGTCCCTGGACCTCGGTGGGGTTGGGGCGCCCGTCGGCGGCTTCCACTTCCAGGCTGACGGCTTCGGCGCCGCGCAGGCGATTCGTCAGGTTGGCCACCGAATCCTGCGCCACCAGTTTGCCCTGGCTGATAATAATGACGCGTTCGCAGGATTGCTCCACCTCGCTGAGGATGTGGGTGCTCAGGATGATGGTGTGGTCGCCCGAGAGTGCCTTCAACAGTTCGCGGATTTCGATGATTTGCTTGGGGTCGAGGCCGCTGGTCGGCTCATCGAGAATCAGCACATCGGGGTTGTGGATGATGGCTTGGGCAATGCCCACCCGCTGGCGGAAGCCTTTGGACAGCTTGCCGATCAGCTTGGCCCGGACGTCGCCGAGCGCGCAGCGCCCAATCACCTCGTCGGCACGGCGCTTGATATCGGCGCTGGGGATGCCTTTGATTTGCCCGACGAAGGTGAGGTACTCGATGACCTCCATTTCGGGGTAGAGGGGAGGCGTTTCGGGGAGGTAACCGATGCGCTTTTTGACCTCCTGCGGGCTCTCCAGCACGTCAAACCCGCCGACGGTGACTTTGCCGGCCGAGGGCGGGAGGAAGCAGGTGAGGACGCGCATCGTGGTGGTTTTACCTGCGCCGTTAGGGCCCAGGAAGCCGACGATTTGGCCCTTCTCCACCTCGAAGGAGATGTCGTCTACGGCGACAGTACGTGCGTATCGCTTGGTTAGACCTTCGACTTTGATCATATTGATGTTCCAGACCAGACAGACGTGGTAATCGACATTAAGGCGCAAATCGGCGCACACAAATAGCTGCGCCAAACCGTTGAATTGAAATTACATGATAGGGAACGTGGGTAAGGGTTGTCAAATATTGGGAACCGGTGCGGCTGGCCGTCGCTCGCCAACCGGGTCAACCGGGGCCGGCGCGGAAATAGCCCGGTAGGGAGGCCTTCGTCTCGCGCAGGATCTCCAGGATTGCGCGGCGCTCGCTTGTTTCGAGGTTCGAAGCTTCGGACCCGGTCAGGATTGCGTGGAGGCGGCGGAGCACGCGGTCGCGCGCCGGGGCCGGAAGAGCCTCGAACTGCTCGCTGTAGATGAGATAGCTGCAGCGGTATCGGAACATCCGGTGCTGGAGGTCGAGGTCGCGCAACGAACGGCCGTTGCGGTCGCGGACCGCGCCTTTGGCGAATGCCGCCGCAAACTCCGGCCCGCCCTCCACGGCTTCGGTAAACGCAACCTCGTCGGCGAACAGGAGGTAGCGGACCAATTCGCCGGCCGTCGCCTCGAAGTCGCGGCCGAGGCGGCTCTCCCACCCCAGGCGCGTCACCAGATTGGTGAAGCGGGTCTGGTGCTCCAGCGTCAGCAGCGACACGATATCGCT
>JAPKZC010001009.1:8675-9109 GCA_026394025.1 Candidatus Solibacter sp. | reverse complement strand
TGGGCGGCAGCGGCAGCAGACGATGGAGCAATTGAAGTCAGAAAAAGGAGAATCAGCAAATGGGACAATCCTTCTGTTGGTTGGTTCTAGCGAACTGGACTTACTGAGGAAACTCCACAGCGGGAAAATGACGGGCGGGAGCATGTTTCAGCCCCGCCCGTTGGTGAAGTACACGTCGGAAAGAAACTATAGGAAGCCGGGCGGCGGATTGTGCGTCGCGCCACCCGGCACCGTCCCTGGACTGCCACCCGCCGCCTCGGGGCCTGTAACCGGAGCCTTAGGATAGCCCCTAAACTACTGTTTCTTGGCCGTTTAGAGGCCCTGGGACGCGTTTTCAGACCCTCCCCTGGGGAAAGCAGCCCCGGAATCGTCCTGGGGCCTCTGGGCGAGTTTCGTGCTCTTCTGCTAGCGGTAGTATAATAGAAGCATGAGAT
>JAPKZC010001009.1:0-8636 GCA_026394025.1 Candidatus Solibacter sp. | reverse complement strand
CCTCGCGCACGAGAGCATGACCCCGGCGCAGCGCGTCGCGCGGGGCAAACTCGCCGCCGCCGCGCGCTGGCACAAGACCAAGACTCCCCCCGTGGCGGGGGCGTCGCGCTGGTACGGGCTGGTCGCGCTCCCCGCCGACTACGTCTGGAAAGGCGTCGCCCACGCTTCCAAAATCCTGGACGCTGCCGAGGCGGTCCCGGAACTGATAAACCTGGAGACCGAGCCGAGCAAGCCCGCGCGCTGCTGGTCCGAAGACCGCAAGGAAGTCGTCGCCCGGTCGAGGGAGGAAGATCTCAGGGACCGCGTCCCGCTGGTCATCGAGCACGACTGGGACCCGCGCGCCCTGCCGCCGATCACGTGGGAGTACGCGCCCGACATGGAAGCCATGAAGCGGCTGTTGCGGGTTGGCGCGGGGGGCAAGTCATGAAGCCTCCGAAAGCGACCGAGCAGGGCGCGACGCTGGCCTACCTGCGCATGTCCACAGACAAGCAGGATCTCGACCGTCAGAACGAAACCGTGGAGACTATACGCACTAAGTTCGGCTGGCGCGTCGAGGTGATCGAAGACGAAGCCGAAGACAGTGATATCCTTTTAGAGCATCGGCCCGGCGGGAAGCGGCTGCTAGAACGTATCCGCCGGGGCGGGGTCGAGCGCGTCTGGGTCTCGGAGATCGACCGCCTCGGGCGTGGCTTATATGTCCTTTCGTGTGCGGTTCACGAGATCGAGAAGTACCCGAACCCGCCGGTGATCGAGGAGGGGCTGAACCGCCAGAGGTGCAGCCTGCTTGGCGGCGATAGTGCCTTCACCGGCATGAGGTTCGGACAAACCGGCGACGAGAAATTCAAGATTAAAAAGCGGACCGGCGAGGGCTCGCGGACCAAGGCCAAAGACGCTTACCACTGGATGGGAGGCCCCGCGCCGTACGGCTACAACGTCCGACGGGACGCGGCGGCCATCAGCCCGAGCAAGACCGCGCACCTCGTGAAGTCCACGGAGTCTACTACCGGCAACGCGCGGTTCAAGAGCCGGGTGGCCGTCGTGCAGCACATGTACAAGATGATCGCCGACGGGGCCAGCTGCCGCGACGTCTGCGACCTCCTGAACAAGCTCCGCGTTCCGCCCCAGCAGCGAAAGCGGAGCCCGGCCAAGCGCTGGATGCCGGGGCGGGTCCGCAACATCATCTTGAACGAGCTCTACATGGGGATGCACTACTACGGGCGGCGCAAGATCTACCGCGACCCCGATGACCCTCGACACAAGGCGCACGCCCGCGCCGCGACAGAGCCCGCGATTCCGAGGCCGGTTCCCGATCTCGCCATCGTGGACGAGAAGCTGTGGCATCGCGCCATCGCTGCGATGAAGCTGAACAACTCTGCCCTCAAGTCCGGCGTCAAGAACGCGTACCTTCTGAATGGGGGACTGATCCACTGCCAGTGCGGAGGGTCATTCTCCGCCTCGCTCGCGCACAAGAAAGACATCTGGTATCGCTGCACCGGCCGAAAGTCCGATGCCTATCGAGGCAGTGGACGACCGCAGTGCACCGTCGCAGCCATCAAGGGCCCGAGGCTGGAGAAGGCAGTATGGGAGGGCGTGCGGGAACTCATCATGAATCCGGGAGCGACGCTCCGCCAGCTCGACGAGCAGAACGTCGCGCGCGAGGGGCTGGATTACAGCGTGGCCGACGAGATACGGGATCGCGACGCCGATCAGGCCAAAGCGATAGAGCGGCGGACGGAACTGGACGACCTTTTGCGGGAGGCCAACGACGACGTGCAGCACGTCCAGAAGGACATCGACGGCTTGCGCGCGCAAGAGGCCGAAGCCAAGATCCACGTGGCGGTCCGAGCAACGGCGCAGGGCAGGCTGGCCGAGTTGAAGAAGCAGCTCCTCGCGGGGAAGCTGACGTTCGACGCCCGCCGGGAGATCGTTCGCGCAGTCGTGTCGGGCATTTACATTGCGCCCACAGGTGCTATCAAAATCAAGTGCTCCTTTGTGCCGAACTACGAGAGGTATTCGCAGCGTTCACCGAACGACGACACGGTTACGCTTTCATGCAGGCCACCGGGATGGTCAACGATCACCTGGTAAACTGCTTCCGTCACGAGCAGCTACGATGAACCACCACGAAATGGCGCGGAAGCTGCGTCGCGCGCCGAAGAGCGACCAGCGCGACACGGCGTTCCGCAAGGCGATCCGGTCTATCCCCAAGGGCAAGGTCGCGACTTACGGGCAGGTCGCTGCGGCCGCGGGATTTCCTTTGTATCACCGGCACGTGGCGCAGCTATTGCAGAAGAGCGGCGGGACGCTGCCCTGGCAGCGCGTGGTCGGTGCGGGCGGCGCAATCAAGCTCCAGTTCGAAGCCGGCCTGGAGCAGCGCACGCGCCTGGAAATGGAAGGCGTGCGATTTCGCGGCAAGCGCGTGGACATGATCGAACACCAGCACCAGTTCAAGACTTGGGAATTCTAGCGGCGAGGAAAAGCAGCTTTCACGCAAAGGCGCGAAGCTCGCAAGGAAGAACTCGTTGGTTTTCTTGGCGTGCCTTGCGCCTTTGCGTGAAATCACATTCTTTCTCAGCCTCTGGGGGTGCGGTTTTGGGTGGGAGTCTATCATCACCTCATATAGAACAGGCTCAGCCGCGGGAGTTTCGATTTCTCAAGCAGATTGCGCTCCAGGTATTGTTTCTCCAGCATGGAGAGCTGGTCCGCGGTCATCTTGCCGCGGTAGGGGCGGAGTTGGCGGTCTAATTCCTGGCGCGCTTCCAGCATCTGGTCTTCGGTCAGCAGCGTGCGCGCCAACGCCATCATCTTCTCTTCGAGCACGGTGAGGCGCTGTTCCAGCGACTCCAGGTCTTTGTAGTGCTCCTCCACCTCAGCCGCCAGGCGCCGTAAGGAATCGGCGATCTCGGGGTAGGGGACCGCGGCGGCGTTGCTCTCCAGGTAGGCCCGCAGGTCGTCCAGCGGAAACGGCGGAGCGGTTTCGCGCTTGGGTTGCGCCAGGCCCGCCATGATCTGGGCTTCGGTCAGCACGGCTTGCGCGCAGAAGGCCAACGAGTTCACCATCTGCGTCTTGACCTTGCGGCTGCGCCACTTTTCGAACGCAGCGTCGATGCCGCGCAGCACGGCTTCCAGCGGGACCCCGGATTCATTCCAAGTCTCGATCAGCGCCCAATCGAGGGGGGAGAGCAGGAACAGGCTGGTGCCGCGCGCGCGCTGAAAATGATCTTCGATTTCGGTGAAATAGTTGAAGTAGTTCACTGCTTGGCGTGGTTCCGTTCCCAAATCATTTGCAGGCCCTGGAGCGTCAGGTGCTCGTCCACAATCTTCAGGTAGCGCGAGCCTTCCACAATCATGTGGGCCTGTCCGCCGGTGGCGATGGCCTTGGTTTCAGGGCCGAGTTTCTCAATGATGCGTTCCAGAATGCCGTCGATCATGCCGACCGCGCCGAAGTAGAGGCCGCTCTGCATGCTGGCCACGGTGTTGGTGCCCACCACGTCCTTGGGCGGGCGGAATTCCACCAGCGGCAGGCGGGCCGTCTTGGTGAACAGGGCCTTGATGGCGATACCGATACCCACCGCGATGGAGCCGCCCAGGTATTCGCCATCTTTCGAAATTACGTCGAAGTTGATGGTGGTGCCCATGTCGACAATCACGCACGGACCGCCGTATTTGTAGAAGCCCGCGACTCCGTTGACCAGACGGTCCGCGCCTACTTCGTTGGGGTTGTCGTAGCGGATGATGAGCCCGATATCGGTGCGCGGCGTGACGAACATGGCCTCCGTGTGGAAGTAACGTTTGGTCATGAACGCCAGCGTGGCATCGATGGGCGGCACCACGCTCGAAATAATGATGCCATCCACCTTGGCGATATCGAGATTGGCCGGGGAGAAGAGATTGCGCAGCAGGATGCCCCACTCGTCGGCGGTCTGTTCGTGGACCGTGCGCAAGCGCCATTGAAAAATCAGATCGCGGCCTTCGAATGCGCCGATGGTGATATTGCTGTTACCCGCGTCAAGAGCCAGCAGCACGTACGCCTCCTGCAAGTATCAGGGTATCGGTTCCATCGTCCTGGCGCACCTTCAGGAAGCCATCGGCATTCAGGCCCGCGGTGGTTCCGGTGATCGTGCCGCCCGGTTGGTCCACCGTCACGCGGCGCCCCGCGACGTAGCTGGAAGCGTGAGTGAACAGGCGGAGGATGGTTTCGGTGTCCTCGCCGGTCAGCGACTCGATGGCGGGGAAGAGCGCGAACAGAATGTCCTCGCGCGCGAATTCGCGCCCCCCATGCTGGCGCAGCGAAATCGCCTCGCCCTCAATGTCGTCCGGAAACGCCGTGTGGTTCACGTTGATGCCGATACCGGCAATCGCCAGTCCGTTCACCACTTGTACCAGGATGCCGGCCGCCTTCCGGTTATCCAGCATGAGGTCGTTGGGCCAGCGCAGGTCGCACCGAATGCCGGTAGCCTGCGCGATCGCCTCCGCGGTGGCGATGCCAAGCGCAAGCGTCAAGACGGGTGAAGGGGCCAGCACGATGGAGCAGTAGATTCCGGCGCCGGGTTCGGAGTGCCACGCGTGGCCGTGACGTCCGAGGCCGGCGAGTTGACAGTCAGCCAGGACGATAGTGCCCGCTTCGCAGCCGGAGGCGGCTCGCTGCGTGGAATCGATGGAATCGAAGTGTAGAATCCGGCGATCGGGGAAAGCCTGACGGAGGCGGGCGAGATCGATCACTCTGGTACTCCGACCGCATGATATCGTGCCTTTGAATGGCTCCAAACGGAGCCGCGACCGTGAGGGAGCCCCTTCGCCTGAGTTCCAGCCCGAAGGGCGAAAGAAAATAGCCCACGGCGCACAGCCGTGGGTAACATGCGGGCAAGTTGCCAAACCCCGGAACGGGGCCTGAGACGCGCGCCGCGGTGTGCGGCAGGCTGGTAGTCTGGCTGGTTGCCTGCCGCGGGTTGGTAACCCGCCTTTCTGGTGCGCATCACGCCAACTCCAGGCGGAAGCTCAAGTCCATGGCGCGCGCGGAGTGCGTGATGGCGCCGGAGGAGACGAAGTCGGCGCCCACGTCGGCGTAGTCGCGGACGTTTTCGAGGGTGATGCCGCCGGAGAGTTCCACCTTGGCGCGGCCGGCGATTTCGCGGATCCAATCGGCAGCTTCGTCCGGCGTGAGATTATCCAGCAGCAGATGCGTGGCGCCGCATTCGAGCGCCTTATGGAGTTCCTCGCGCGTGCGCACTTCAATCTCGACGGGCAGTCCGCAAACGCGCGCTCTCTCGAGTGCGTTGCGGACCCCGCCGGCCGCCGCGATGTGGTTGTTCTTGATCAGGATGGCGTCGTAGAGCCCCATGCGGTGGTTCATCACGCCCCCTGCCGCTGCGGCTGCCTTTTCGAGAGTACGCAGTCCGGGGGTGGTCTTGCGGGTATCGAGGATCTGGCAGCGGGTGCCCTTGACGGCATTGGCGAACTGGCTGGCGGCGGTCGCCACGCCGCTCAGCCGTTGCAGAAAGTTAAGGGCGACGCGTTCGCAGGCGAGCAGTGTGCGGGCGCGTCCGCGAACCGTGGCGATGATGTCGCCATCCACGCAGGGGTCGCCATCCTGCTTGAGGATGTTGAGCTCATCCACGCCGCCGCGCAGTTGGTAGATCTCCCACAGCAGGCCCACGCCCGCCAGAATGAGCGGCTCGCGGGCCAGAAATCGTCCGGCGGCCATGCGCGTCTCCGGCACGCAGGCGATGCTGGTCACGTCGCCGGTGCCTAGGTCTTCTGCCAGGGCGATACGGACAATCTCGGTCATGGCATCTTGGCGAGTTGCGCTTCGTAGTCCGCCAGTTTGGCGCGAATGCTATCCACTACCTTCGCCGGCGCTTTACTGAGGAAGGTCTCGTCGGTGAGCTGGCGCTTGGAGTTGGCGATGTTCTTTTCGAGCTGCTCGCGTTCCTTCTGTTTGCGCGCGGGGTCTTCAGCAGCCTTGGGAATGTCGAGCACGAGATCGAACTCAGCAGTGGAGAAGACGTTTGCGCCTCTGGGTGGTTCCTCTGCTTTGAACTCAAGTGTCACGCGACCGATCTTCTGAATCGCTTCGGCATGGCGTTGCGCGATGGCCAGCGAGGCGGTGCGGCAGTAGAGGGTCCCCGGAAGTTGCTCTTTGGGATCGCGCTTGGATTGGGTGCGACCGGAGCGCGCCAACGTGACAATGTCCTGGATCATGCCGATTTCCGTTTCGGCCTGGGCATCGTGCCGGCTCTCGGAGTGTTTCGGAAACTCAGCGAGTGCGATTGAGGCGGGGCTTCCTTCAGGCTTGTTGCTGAGGCGTTGCCAGAGTTCTTCGGTGAGGAAAGGCATGGCTGGATGCAACAACCGCAGAGCGAACTCGAATGCGCTCAGAGTGTTCCGCCACTCGCTGGTAAGGCCGGAATTCTCCGTCATGCGGACCTTCACTTCAATTCCAGGTACCAATCGCAGAATGAGTGCCAAAAGAAATGCCACACAAATTGCGCGTAGTCGTGATATCGGTATTGGTCAATGGCGCGAGTAGCTTGCCAGGCAGTTGCGTTCAGGCGCGAGATGATCCAGCGGTCTTCGATGCTGAGTTCGGTGGATTGGCCGACCTCTTGCATGAACAGGAGGCGCGCCGCGTTCCAGATCTTGTTGGCGAAGGCGCGCGAGCTTTCCATGCGCTCTTCGGTCAGCACGATATCGGTGCCGGGCGCCGCGCCCTGCAGCAGCGCCATCCGCACCGCGTCCGTGCCGTACTTCTCGGTCACCACCAGCGGGTCGATCACGTTGCCCTTGGTCTTCGACATCTTCTGCCGGTCCGCGTCGCGCACCAAGCCGTGTATGTAGACCTGTTTGAACGGGATCTCGCCCATGAATTCGCAGCCCATCATAACCATGCGGGCCACCCAGAAGAAGAGGATGTCGAAGCCGGTGATCAGCAGCGAGGTCGGGTAATACTTCGCGAGGTCGGCGGTCTGGTCCGGCCAGCCGAGCGTGGAGAACGGCCAGAGTCCGCTACTGAACCAGGTGTCGAGAACGTCCGTATCCTGCGTGAGGTTGCCGGATGCGCAGCGCGGGCACGCCGTGGGCGTTTCGCGCGCCACCACGATCTCCTTGCACTCGCCGCAGTGCCAGGCCGGGATGCGGTGGCCCCACCAGAGCTGGCGCGAGATGCACCAGTCGCGGATGTTGTACATCCACTCGTAATAGGTCTTGGTCCAGTTCGCCGGCACGAAGCCGATTTCTCCGCTCTCCACCACCGCGATGGCCTTCTCGGCCAGCGGTTTGGTCTTGACGAACCACTGGGTGGAAATGAGCGGTTCGACGGCGGTCTTGCAGCGGTCGCACTTGCCCAGAGAAAGCTTGTAGTCCTCGATCTTCACCAGCGCGCCGAGCTTTTCCAAATCGGCGACCACGCTCTTGCGTGCCACAAAGCGGTCCACTCCGGCGTAGGCCCCGGCGGCCGCCGTCATCAGCGCGTTTTCGTCGATAACCTTTATCTTGGGCAGGTTGTGGCGCTTGCCGGCTTCGAAATCGTTGAGGTCGTGGGCGGGCGTGACTTTGACCACGCCGGTGCCGAACTCGGGGTCGGCCAGGTCGTCGAGGATGATGGGGATCTCGCGATCCATCAGCGGCAGTTGGACGGTCTTGCCGTGCAGGTCCAGGTAACGCGCGTCCTTGGCGTTGATGGCCACGGCCGTATCGCCCAGCATGGTTTCCGGGCGCGTGGTGGCCACCGTGAGGTAGCGGCCCGGCATGCCGTTGACCGGGTAGCGGATATGCCAGAGATGTCCCGCTACGTCGGCGTGGGCCACCTCGAGATCGCTCAGCGCGGTGTGGCAGTGCGGGCACCAGTTCACCATGTACTCGCCGCGGTAGAGCAGGCCTTTTTCGTAAAGGCTGACGAACACTTCGCGGACCGCGCGGGAGAGGCCCGGGTCGAGCGTGAAACGCTCCCGGCTCCAATCGCAGGAGGCGCCCAGGCGGACCATCTGGCGCTTAATCGTGTCGCCCGATTGCGCTTTCCACTGCCAGACTCGCTCCTCGAACTTCTCGCGGCCCAGTTCGCGGTAGTTGACGCCTTCTTCCTTCAGTTGCCGCGCCACCACCATCTGCGTGGCGATGCCGGCATGATCCGTCCCGGGGAGCCACAGCGTGTTGTCGCCAATCATCCGATGCCAGCGGACGGTGACGTCTATCTCCGTGTGCTCCAGCATGTGGCCGATGTGCAGCACGCCGGTGACGTTGGGCGGCGGGATGACGAGCGAGAAAACGCGGCCGGGGTTTTCGGGCGAGGCGCGGAAGATGCCGGAGTCAATCCACCACTGCGCCCAGTGCGGTTCGAAGCGCTGGGGCTCGTAAACTTTCTCGATTTGCATGGGAAATAACATGATATCAGGGGCGGGAGCCCGATCTCTCTGGGCCTTCGTGTTCGCAAGGTTTTCTCTGCGCCAGCGTGGAACCGCATCCCTCGAATTCCAATCGAACCTAAGTCCCGGTGACCAGAGCCACTTGCAAAACTCGGGGGGCAGGAAGGCAGCCAAAACAAATCTGAAGAAAATTGTTAAAAAGGGGCTGCGCTGCGGTAATCTGTTGTCGCTAAACAAAACCGATTACCGAGGCAACCCCTTATGCAGCTTACTCCC
>JAPKZC010000278.1:468-9561 GCA_026394025.1 Candidatus Solibacter sp. | reverse complement strand
CTGTTCCGCGCCGCGGCCGAAACCCGCTTAGCCGCCTCGCCGATCACCTCTACGTTCCGAATGACGGCATCCTGCAGTTCCTCCGACGCCATGAACGCTTCCCTGCCGGGGCTGATGAAGCGGGTTATGCGGTGGCAGCGTTCCAGCATGTGGTGAAGGTATAGGCGGTCGTCCTTCACAGTGGTGTCGCCTCGCGTAGGATCCGGTCGCGCACGTACCAGTGGAGTGACTTCTCGGTGCCGACGTGGACCTTCATCCCGAGAAACTCCTGGAGATCCTGAACCAGCCCGGCGTGGTCCAGCAGACTCCGGCCCGGTTCCCACGCTACCAGCAGATCGAGGTCGCTGTTCTCATTGGCTTCACCACGGGCCACGGAGCCAAACACACGCAGGCTGTGCGCGCCACGCCGCCCGGCAAGTCGGAGGATTTCCTCCCGCCGTTCCGCGCGCAAAGTCTCCAGGGTGACCATGTCTCCATTGTGCGACAATTTCGCCCCACAATCATCTTGCCGCCGCGCGGCTCCACGCAGGGAACATCAGTTTAGCCATGGCCGGCGGGGAAGGCGAACGTCCATCGTCAAACGCGCGCTGCACGCCGGGCAGACCGCCACGATGCCACGCGCTGCGCAGCCAGCGGCAACCTGGCGCCTCGCGGCGCCGTCACGCCCGTTTCGCCCCTGTGCCCGATCGGGGCCCAGGCTGGCAAGACCACTGCCAGCTGCCGAGCTTGGTGTTTCCGCGGGGCCCCGGCTACGACCATCGAGCCTCCCCATGCGGGCCTGGCATCATTCTGGTACACCTCTGTCGCGCGGAGTCATCCACCGCGCCTACATTTACTGGTGATCGCCGCCGGATGCGGGAGGCTCAAAGCCCAAAGCGCGCAGGTATGCGATCAACTCTCTACGCTTGATGGGGCCGATGGCCGGCATTCAGGCGACTTGGCGGATTTCGATGCGGTTACCGTCGATATCCGGAATCGGCGAGTGATCGGCGATGCTCAGAGGCACCTATCCTTCCAGCACACTTTCCAATTCTTCCCGGCAGCCCTCCAGAGTCTTGGCGTTGGCCCAGACGCCGGGAATGGGAGGAATCTCCCCATAGAACAAACCATCGTCCTCGACGATTTCGTACCGGGCCTGACGCATGGCGGCCCGAATATACGAGGTAAGCATCATTCAGTTGTGTCACTGCTGCCGTTTGCCAGCGTCGGCCATTGCGTTTCCTGCTATCCCCAGGACAGTCGACGAACATTGCCCTATTTTTCGTTGAGAACAAAGGCCGCGGCACCAGGCGCCCGTTGCAGCCCGTCTGCACCCCTCAGGTACACGCCGCGCAAATCGCAGTCGAACCAAGAACATAGCCCTGCGCGCAAGCGCTGGGAAAAGGTTCGTCCCACGCCAGCCCCGGAACGGGGGCGAAAGACTCTTCCCGTGCCCCTGCCCTGTTTGCGGCTTGCCACGCTGCGTCTTTGCGCCTTGGCGAGAATCCTCCTTCCCCCCACCCGCCGAGCGCTTGCGTATTCCCGGCGCTGGCTGGTATCGTCGAGGACAGTAAGCCCCGCATCATGCAATCTCCCGTTCTCAGCCGGGAAGAAGAACTTTACTGGCTGGCATTGAAACTCGTCCCGGGTCTGGGCTCCAGAACTTCGGGCAAACTGCTGGATCGCTTTCGCACTCCCCAAGCCATCTTTCGCGCCTCGCGCACGGAGTTGGAGGGCGCCGGCATATCTGGCGCGATCGCGCAATCCATCGCCAGCGGATGTACTTTTGAAGACGCGGCTACCCAGCAGGAAAAGATGGCGCAGTGCGCCGCAGTGGCCGTCACCATCGGCGACCCTCGCTATCCCCAGGCGTTGCGCGAAATCTTCGATCCGCCCGTCTTGCTCTTCGCCCGCGGACGCGTCGAACTACTGCAAACCATCTGCCTTGGGATCGTGGGGACGCGCCGTCCAACCCCCTACGGCCTGGCCGTTGCGGAGCGCCTCTCCGGCGACCTGGCGCACGCCGGCCTGACCATCGCCAGCGGGATGGCGCGCGGCATCGATACCGCCGCCCACAAAGGCGCGCTGGCCCGCGGCGGGAATACCGTGGCGGTGCTGGGGTGCGGCGTGGATGTCGTATATCCTTCGGAAAACCGCAAACTGGCGGCGGAACTGGCGGGCAAGGGACTGATTCTTTCGGAATTCCCCATGGGGGCCGTGGCGTTCCCGCAGAATTTCCCCATCCGCAACCGCATTATCAGCGGAATCAGCGTCGGTGTGCTGGTGGTAGAGGGCGCGCAGTACTCCGGATCGGCGATTACCGCCAAGCTCGCCATCGATCAGGGCCGCGAGGTGTTCGCGGTGCCTGGAAATATTGGGGTCCTAACCTGCTGATAAAGCAGGGTGCCCGTCTTGTCCAGGACTGGAATGACGTGGTCGCGGAGTTGCCTCCGGAATCCCGCCGGCATCTCATCGACAAGGGCCGCAAACAGTTGCTCGGCGGCGAGGCTGCAACCTCAGGGGAAGACCAGGCATCATTACTATGTGACCAGGCGCCGGAACTGGGCGAAATCGCTCGCCGGGCGCTCTCCACGCTCCAAGTGGATGCCGCCATACATTTGGACGATCTGATTGAGAAAGTGGAAGATACCTCCCCTTCGGAACTGATCGCCGCACTTTTCGAGCTGGAGATGCTGGGCCTGGTGAAACAACTCCCGGGCAAGAACTTTGTTAAAGTGTGGTAACGTCGTCTGGGTAATTCGCGTTTCATCATCAAGCGGCGGAGGGCGCCGCGTTTCGAAAGTTTCCTATGCCAAAAGCTCTGGTAATCGTGGAGTCGCCTGCGAAGGCGAAGACCATCAATAAATACCTGGGTAAAGATTACGTCGTCAAAGCTTCGCTCGGTCACATTAAGGACCTCCCCAAGCGCGATCTCGCGGTCGATGTCGATCATGGTTTCGAGCCGCGCTACGAAGTCATCGAGGGTAAGAAGAAGCTCATCGCCGAGCTGAAAGCGGCCGCCAAGAAGGTGGATGAAATCTACCTCGCGGCCGATCCGGACCGCGAAGGCGAGGCCATCTGCTATCACCTCCAGGAAGAACTGCAAGACAAGAAGGGCGTCACCAAGATCTTTCGCGTGATGTTCAACGAGATCACCAAGAAGGCCGTCCAGAAGGCCTTCGAGCATCCCATGCAGGTTGACAAGAACCTGGTGGACGCGCAGCAGGCGCGCCGCGTGCTGGACCGGTTGGTGGGTTACAAGATCTCTCCGCTGCTCTGGGATAAAGTGCGCCGCGGCCTCTCCGCCGGCCGCGTGCAGACGGTTGCGCTGCGCGTGATCGTGGAACGTGAGCGTGAGATCCGCGCCTTCCTCAGGGACGAATATTGGACGGTGGATGTCGATCTGCTCGCCAGGACGAACCCGGTGCTGAGTGCCCGGTTGATCCGGGCCAACGACGAAGCACCGGTACTCGGCGACCAGGAAGTCACCGGCCACCTGGTCGCTCAGCTCGACGGCGCCGGTTACGCCGTCAGGAGCGTAAATACCCGCGAGAAAAAACGCAATCCGGTCGCCCCGTTCATCACTTCCACCTTGCAGCAGGAATCGGCGCGCAAGCTGCGCTTCAGCGTGAAGCGCACCATGGTGCTCGCCCAACGGCTGTATGAAGGTATCGAGATCGGCCAGGAAGGCGCCGTGGGCCTCATCACCTACATGCGTACCGATTCCACGCGCGTGGGTGACGATGCAATCGTCGACGTTCGCCAATACATCGGCGAGCGCTACGGCGCCCAGTTCCTACCGCCAAGCCCCAACGTTTACAAGGGCAAGAAGGACGCGCAGGACGCGCACGAGGCCGTCCGCCCCACCTCTATGGCTTACGCGCCGGAAGTGGTGGAGCAGTACCTGGCCGAAGACGAGATGAAGCTGTACCGGCTGATCTGGAATCGCTTCGTGGCCAGCCAGATGATGCCCGCACTGTTCGATCAGACCACGATCGATGTCACCGCCAGGGGCAAAGACGCCGTGGAGTACACCTTCCGCGCCACGGGCAGCGTCCCCAAGTTCGATGGCTACCTCAAGGTCTACCAGGAAGGTAAGGACCAGGCGGATGAAGAAGACGAAGAGCTGAAGCACAGCCTGCCGGCCGTCACCGAAGGCGAGCTTCTGCGCTTCGAGGCCATCAAGCCCGAACAGCACTTCACCGAGCCGCCGCCGCGTTACAACGAAGCCACCCTGGGGGCCGCTTCACGCCCGCGGAATTGGGCATGGTGGTTACCGACCTGCTGCTGGAGAGCTTCGACGACATATTCGAAGTCGAGTACACCGCGCTCATGGAGGCCGAACTCGACGACGTCGAAGAGGGCAAGCTCGACTGGCGCGTCGCCATGGCCGAGTTCTACGAGCGCTTCGACAAGGATCTGAAGCACGCCGAAAAGCACATGACCGATATCAAGCGGATGGAGAAGCCCACCGACTTGATCTGCGAAAAGTGCGGCAAGCCCCTGGTGATCAAGTGGGGCAAGCACGGGAGTTTCATTGCCTGTAGCGGCTATCCGGACTTTTCCTCCAAGAGCGCTGAAGGCGACCTGAAGAAGCTGGAGAACGAGATTACCCGGCAACGGGAAAGGGCGCTCAACAAGGTTGCCAAGATTCAGGCCCGGTATCCCGAAGTGCCGATCCGGTTCGAAGATGGCAGATTCGCCAGTGGTCCCGGGTTTCCCAAGAAGATCGTAGCCGTGCTGAAAAGCGCGCAAACGAATTTCGCCAAGCAGCGGCTCAAAGATCGCAAGACGGTTGAGGCGCGTCTGGAAAAGATTCAGGCCCGGTATCCTCAAATGAACGGGTTCTACGACGTGGACCTGCAGGACACGGGCGAGGGCGCCGGCCTGGTCTGGCAGAGAAAAAAAGATTTCTGCACGTATACCCGCGAACTAACGGTGGATCTGGCGGACGTGGACAAAGCGGATTTGAGCGAGCAGAGCGAAGAGGGGTCTTGCGAAAACTGCGGCCGCCCGATGGTGTTGAAGAAGGGCCGATTCGGCACGTTCTTTGCTTGTTCCGGATACCCCGATTGCAACACCACCAAACAGATCGGTGGCGCACAGAAGAAGCCCGATCAACCGCTGGATGAGAAGTGCCCGGTCTGCGAGAGCAATCTGGTCATGAAGTCCGGCAGGTTCGGCGAGTTCACCGCGTGCAGCAACTACCCCACCTGCAAGTACGTCAAGCAGAAGACTATTGGGGTGAAGTGCCCGGAGTGTTCGGAGGGCGAGATCATCGAGCGCCGCTCCAAGAAGGGCAAGACGTTCTACGGCTGCAACCGCTACCCCGACTGCACTTTCGTCGCCTGGGGCAAGCCCGTGCCCGAGAAATGTTCCGAGTGCGGAAGCCCGTACATGGTGGAGAAGTGGCTCAAGGCGGGCGCCGTGTGGCAGTGCCCGAACGCCGAGTGCAAACACAAGGTGGAGGCTCCCGTCGCGGCCGGGGCGATCACTCAGTAAACCGGCCTTTATGTCTTAAATTGGGTACAATAGTGCCCATGAGTCTCTTCAAGTGGAGCAGTGCACACTCAGTCTACCTGCCGGAGATCGACGCCGAGCACCGGGCGATTTACCTGCTCGGGGACGAATTGCACAAGGCCCTGCTGGCAGGCGCCGGGGTGGCCCACCTGCAACCGATCCTGGTGAATCTGTTGGAATCCTCGGAGCAGCACTTTCGCCACGAAGAGCGTCTCATGCGCGCTGTGCATTACACGGCATGTGCGTGGCACAAGCGGCAACACGACGCGGCGCGCAAGAGGGCGAAAGCACTGGCGAAACGCATCGAAGGCGGTGATATTGCAGCCGCAGGGGAACTGCTCAAGTTCCTGTCGGTTTGGCTGCGCGATCACATTAGCGTGGCCGACCGCATGATGGGCGCCCGCCTGCGCAACTACCTGCGCTTCAACACCGCGCTGGCGTCGTAGGCCTCACTTCCGGGTGGTCACCACGAAGGTGCGGCCCTGGCCCAGTTGGCCGCTCATTCCCAGATCGCGCGCATCGTAGCAGGCGGTCTGCTCGAACCCCGCACGGCTCAATGCGCCAGTGATCTCGGTGGTAGTGTAGCAGCGCTCGTGGACTTCCACGTCGCTGCGCCGCCACACGCCGTCGAGCAGGCGGAACATGGTGATGCGGCATTGCGCCAGGCGGGAGCGGAAATCGAAACCGGAGCCGGAGAGGAGCAGCACGTGGTCGTCGCGAACGATGGAGAAGGCATCCGTCCAGTTGGTCTGATAGGCGGATTCCAGCAGCATGTCGAAGGCGAAAGGCGCGCCCGGTTTTAGCGCCGCCGCCGTGCGTTTGAAGGCCGCCTGAAGGGCCTCCTCAGTCGGAACCGGCTGGCGTCGGCGACTTGGAAGGCGGCGGCGGGAACGTTCTGGCGGGCGTGCGCGATCATCTCCGCGGAGGAATCGATGCCGGTGACGCGGTAGCCGCGGGCGGTGAGCAGACCGGCGAGATAGCCGGTGCCGCAGCAGACGTCCAGAACGCGCGCTTTGCGCGGCAGGCGGGGCAGCCAGATGCGCTCCAGAATGGGGAAGGCGAGCGAGTGGAAGTCCTCGTTCCAGTAGCGATTGTAGAACCAGGCGAAATCGTCGTAGAGCGCCAAATGCCAGCATGGCATACTGGGGGACGATGCGGAAAACGTGGTGGCTCGCCGTGAGCGCGGCTGTCAGCCTGGCGCTGGGCGGATGTTCGTCGCCGGACGAAAGTAAGAAGGTGGAAACGCCGAAAGCCGCTCCAGTAGCCGAGAAGACGCCGGACGTGTTCCAGGCGGTGTTCGATACGTCGAGGGGTCAGGTGGTGATCGAGGTCCATCGCGATTGGGCGCCGGTGGGCGTGGACCATTTCCACTCGTTGATCAAGACCGGGTTTTACGACGGCAGCCGCTTCTTCCGCGTGACCCGCAGCTACGTGCAGTTCGGCATCAACGGCAACTCCACGACGAACGGGTTGTGGTCCACCGCCAGGCTGCCCGACGACAGGGTGAAACAGAGCAACGTGAAGGGCACGCTGAGCTTCGCGCACCTGGGCGCCAACACGCGCACGACGCAGTTGTTCTTCAATATGAAGAACAACAAGGAGCTGGATAAGCAGGGTTTCGCGCCGCTCGGCAAAGTCATTAGCGGGATGGACGTGGTGGAGAGGTTCTATAGCGCCTACGGCGAAATGGCGCCGCGCGGCCAGGGTCCCGACCCGTCAAAAATCGAGGTCCAGGGCAACACATATCTGGATGCGAAATTCCCCAGGCTTGACTACATCAAAAAGGCGACGATTCAGTGATATATTGGTAACGGCCCTGCCCCCGACACGAAGGGGACCAGGAAGTTATCAATACAGGGTCAAATTGAAACGACGCGGCCCGGCGGTGAAACATCCGCCGGGTTTTTTTGTGAGCGGGCAAACGCGCCCGGCCCGGCGAAGCCGGATCCAAACCACAATGGACCTCAACGCAGAGATCGCAGAGACCGCGCAGAGAAAAACAGACGGAGCGCGAAGCGCGGAGAGGGAGCGGTTGCCCCGCAGCCTCATCCGGCGAGGGGTTTCGTATGCCGGATAACCTCTTTCAGCAGGTGATGGACGCGGCGCGCGCGCTGGGGGTGGCGGAGATTGAGGCCATCGTCTCCGAAGAGACGCAGGCGCTCACCCGCTTCGCCAACAACGCAATTCATCAGAACGTCTGCGAGCGGAGCACGCAGCTTTCGGTGCGGCCGGTGATTGAGGGACGGACGGCGCGCGCCACCACCAACCGGTTGGACCGCGATGGCATCCGCGATGTGGTGGCGGAGGCTATCGCCATCACGCGACTCAATGAGAGCGACGCCGATCTGCCGCCGCTAATGGAACCGGCGGAGATCGACGGCGTGGACCGATACTTCGAGACCACCGCGCTGGCGACGCCGGTGGAGCGCGCGCAGGCCGTGGCGGAGGCCATCCGCGCAGTATCGGGCGAAGGACAGGTGGCAGCCGGGATCTATTCCACGGGTGAGAGTCGCTTCGCACTGTACAATTCGCGCGGCGTGGCGGCGAGTTACCGCGAGACCATGGCGCGCTTCTCCATCACCGCCATGGCGGGGGACAGTTCCGGGTGGGCCAAGGCCAGCGCCTGCGACCGGCGCGCGCTGGACCCGGTTGCGCTGGCGCGAACGGCGGCGCGCAAGGCGGCTGCGTCGAGCGATCCGCGCGAACTGCCGGCGGGGCGCTACACGGTGATACTCGAACCGGCCGCGGTGCTGGATCTCGCGGGGCAGATGTTCATGGATTTCAGCGGTACGGCGATCTCCGACGGCCGCAGTTTCCTCAACGACCGCATCGGCCGGAAGCTCTTCGGCGAGAACATCACCGTCTATGACGATGCACGGCATCCGCTGCAAGCGGGCGCGGCGTTCGATGCCGAAGGCGTGCCGCGGCGGCGTTTGACGCTGGTGGACGCAGGAGTGGTTCGGGAGGTCGCTTATTGCCGGCAGGCGGCGGCGCTGGCGGGCGTGGCGCCCACGGGGCACGGTTTCCCGCTGCCCAATGAGATCGGTGAAGCGCCCATGAACATCGTGATTGCGGGCGGGAACACCGGGGTGGAAGAAATGGTGGCGTCTACCGATCACGGAATTCTGGTGACGCGCCTGTGGTCCATCCGCGAAGTGGACCCCTACGAGAAGATCTTCACCGGCATGACGCGCGACGGCACGTTCCTGGTGGAGGGTGGCAAGGTGGTCGGGGGCGTGCGCAACTTCCGGTTCAACGTGGGGCTGATGGAGATGCTGTCGAGCGTGGAAGCGCTATCGCCAGCGGTGCGCGCGTCGGGCGAGGAGACGTTCGACATGGTGGTTCCGGCGATGAAGGTCGGCGGGTTCAACTTCACGGAAGTGACGCGATTCTGAGCGACCACCAATAAAAACCCCGCCCGGTTTCCCGGGCGGGGTGATGGTTGCGATTCCGTTCGAGCTTAGAAATACAGCTTGAGCGAGAACTGCATGTTGCGGACGTCGCCGGTCTTGCCGGTGATCTTTCCGAAAGTGGAAAGGTTCGTCGGGTTGAAGGAAGCGCCGCTCCAGTTGGGGTGATTGAAGATGTTGAACG
>JAPKZC010000278.1:0-441 GCA_026394025.1 Candidatus Solibacter sp. | reverse complement strand
CGCGGAACTGGAAGCCGGTTTTTTCGGTGATCGCGAACTTCTTGTACAGCCCCATGTTGAAGTTGATGAAACCGGGGTTGTGAAGCAGGTTGCGCGAGCCCGCCACGTCGTTGAAGGTGCCTTTGGCCGGCTGGGTGAAGAGCAGGTTGCCACTGGAATCCGTCGTCTGGAACCAGTACTTAGCGTCACTGGCGCCGTTGAGAGCGATGTCGTGGACAATCGTGGGGTCGCCGTTCTTGATCCACAACTGTCCGCCGCAATTGAAGCTGCCGTCCTGGCCGACGCCCGCGGCGACCTGGGCAAGAAGCAGGAGGCCATCGACTCCCTCGTCCGCCCGCTGGCCGCCTCGCTCGCGCAGTACGAGCAGCACGTCCGCACGCTGGAGGCCACGCGGGTGCAGGCGTACACCTCCATCGAGGAGCACCTCAAGTCGCTCGCAGC
>JAPKZC010000791.1 GCA_026394025.1 Candidatus Solibacter sp. | reverse complement strand
GCGCGTCTCGATGCGCGTGTCGGTCGTCTGTTTGGGTGTCATCGGTTCTCCTTCTGGCGTTGCAACGCGATTTTGTACGGGTCTGGGCTTGACCCGTTGCCCGGCTTGTACGACGGGTCTTCCATCGGACACGGCGACTGCTTCATGACGGACTTGCGCAATTCCAACTCAGCACGTAGTGGGGCCAAGCCAGCGGCATACGGATCTGGCGCAGCGTGATGCGGTCGAGTTTCATTGCCATGGTTCCAGGAGGTAGACGCCTTCGGTAGCGGTGCGTTCAAAGCCGGTGACGGCGAGGCCGTGGGAGAAGGCGTCGAGGAAAAGGCGCGCGTTGGTCTGCTGGATTTCGCGCGCGCGGGCGCTCGCCTGCTCGCGGATGTCGGCGATATCGATGGGGTAGGAGATGCGAGTGGGACAGGCCTCCCGGCCCGCCTTCGGCGCCCCACTGAGAATCGCGTGGACGCGCGGCGAATCGATCCACCATTCGGCGGTGCAGCGGTCGGTGGGCAGGCCGCCATGCAACGGGCTGGTGGTAGTGCCGTACTGGTTTTCCTTGTAGACGCGCACGATGGCGCCCAGCTTTTCCAGGTTGAGGAAGGCGTTCTTGAGTTCCAGGGGATCGAAGGTCCACTCGATCAGAGCGATGCCGCGCGCCAGGGCATCGTCACGTTGGCGGAGTTTGAGGCGGACCCCGATCTGCGCGTTGCGATACGCCGGCAGTACACCCAACATGTGGCTGTGCAGGTAGGGGCGTCCGTCCGGCTTGATGCCGGGGATAGCGAAACAGAAGCCGATCACTCGGGGGCCATCGTAGGCGCCAAACACGTGGCCGCCCACCTTGGCCACCACGGCCAGAAAACGCATCGGGATGAGTTCGCTATCGGCGTAGCTCCAGATGGTCTTCTGCATCTCGAAAATCTCATCGAATTCCTCGAGACGGGTCAACTGGCGAATCTCAATGGGCGCTACTTGCGCTTCGCTTCCTGCCACAGAGCCTCCATTTCGTCGATGGTCGCGTCTTCCGGTTTGCGGTCCTGCTCACTGAGGCGGGCTTCGATGTGGCTCCAGCGGGCGCGGAATTTCGCATTGGTGCGGCGCAGCGCCTGTTCGGGATCCACCTTGACGAAGCGCGCCAGATTGACCAGGACGAACAGCATGTCGCCGAGTTCGTCCTCCAGTTCGTCCTGCGCCCGGTTGCGGCGCGCCTCGGCGAACTCGGCCAATTCCTCATGCAGCTTGTCGAGCACCTGCTCGGCGTTCTCCCAGTCGAAGCCAACGCCAGCGGCCTTGGATGCGATCTGCTGCGCTTCCACCAGGGCGGGCAGCGCACGCGGCACGCCGCCGAGCAACCCACTGGCCTTCTTGCGCTCCGCCTTGGGCTCCGCGCCTTTGACCCGGCCCCAGATGGACAGAACCTCGTCGGCCGACCCCGCCGATTCCTCGCCGAAAACGTGCGGATGGCGGCGCACCAGTTTCTGGTTGATGGCGTCGAGCGCGTCCTCGATGCGGAATAGCTGCTGCTCCGACGCCATCTGCGCGTAGAACACCGCCTGGAGTATGAAGTCACCTAGTTCCTGGGTGAGCTCCCCCCAATCGCGATGGTCGATCGCGTCCAGCACCTCATAGGTTTCTTCGAGGGTGAAGGGCTTGATGCTGTCGAAAGTCTGTTCGCGGTCCCACGGGCAGCCGCCCGGGGCGCGTAAGCGGGCCATGATCGCGACCAGATGTTGAAACTTCTCGCCGGCAGTTTCTTGATTCATTCTGTTTGGGGAGCGATTTCCCCCAATGTAACATATCAGGTGCGCCTGACCTGCCTGATAAATGCCGACGGGTGCGCGACTTGAAAGTGAGAGATCTGCGCACATTTCGGACGATTGAGGGAATCTGGCGTAGGGAGTACTCCCATCCGAGCCGCGACCGTCAGCGGGCGGGGCAGCCCCCCCGCTCATACCACCAGCGCTCCCTACCCGGAGGGTATCCCGGTCGCGGCTCGGGTTGGTGCGCGTCTACGTTTGGATTCCCTCAGTTTCCATGTCGCGTAAGCAGTTGTGAACTCTTGCTGTCAATGGGGTACAATCCCTAGTACCCATGAGCAGCCCAACTGTCACCGAGAGGATGGATCCCGGACGACGACTGGGCCACTATGAGATCCAGGCCAAACTGGGCTCGGGCGGCATGGGGACGGTCTATCAGGCGTTGGATACGCGCCTCCATCGCACGGTTGCCCTCAAGGTTCTCGCGCCCGACCGGTGGGAAGGCACTGCCGGCCGCGGCCGCCTGATGCGCGAAGCGCAGGCGGCGAGCGCTCTCAACCACCCCAACATCGTCACGGTCTACGAGATCGGGCACGATGCGGGGGTGGATTTTATCGCCATGGAATGCGTCGATGGCAGGACACTCGGCGACCTCGGTGCGCACCGGCCGCCGCTGCGTGAGACCCTGCCCATCGCCATACAGATTGCCGATGCCCTGTCCGCCGCGCACGCCGCCGGCATCGTGCATCGCGACCTCAAGCCCGCCAACATCATGGTGACCGAACGCGGCCAGGTCAAGATCCTGGATTTTGGGATCGCCAAGGTCAACCCTGCCGGCGATTCCGAATCCAACGCCACGCAGACCCTCACTCTGTCCGGCCAGATCGTTGGTACGGTGGCCTACATGTCGCCGGAACAGGCGGCGGGCAAGGATATCGACTGGCGGAGCGATATCTTCTCTTTCGGCTGCGTGCTCTACGAAATGCTGACGGCGCGCCGCGCCTTTCGGGAAGAGACCGATCTGTCCACGCTGGCGGCCGTGATCGCCAAGGAGCCAACGCCGGCGCGCCAGTTCGCCCCCGAAATACCCCCCGCGCTGGAACGCATCGTCGACACCTGCCTGTGCAAGAAACGCGCCGAGCGGTGGCAATCCATGGGCGATGTCAAACTGCTGCTGGCTTCCGCCCTTGCCGATCTGGATCTTGCCGCGCCTGCGGTGCGCGCGCAACGCCCCTGGCCCGCGGTGGCGCTGGCAGCGTGCGCCGCGCTGCTGGCCGCCGGCGCCACGTGGTTGTGGTTCCGTCCCGCCGAAAGCGCGGTGATCGCGACGGCGCTGCGGCGTGTGACCAATCCGGGCGGGCTCAGCGACTACCCGGCGCTCTCGCGCGACGGCAACCTGCTGGCCTTCGCCAGCGACCGCAGCGAGGCCGGCAACCTCGACATCTGGGTGCAGCAGATCGGCGGACGAGACCCCATCCGCCTGACTGCCGACGAGGCCGACGACAGTGAGCCCGCGATTTCCGCCGATGGCGCCCGCGTGGCCTTCCGCAGCGAACGCTCCGGCGGTGGCATCTATGTGGTGTCGTCCCTGGGCGGCGATGCGGTGCTGCTGGCCCCGCGCGGCCGCGGCCCGCGCTTCTCTCCCGACGGACGCTGGATCGCCTATTGGGAGGGCCGCGAAAGTGCGGACCTGCTGCCCGGCACGGCGCGCGTATTCGTGATCGAAAGCGGCGGGGGAGAGTCGCGGCAGATCGGTGCCGACCTGGCCGCCGCCCTCTACCCCGTCTGGTCTCCAGCCGGAGATGAAGTGCTGGTGCTGGGCCGCCACGGTGGCGGCGGCGCCGGCGGCGGCGCCGACTGGTGGAGCGTCCCGGTGCAGCCGGGGCCCGCGCGAAAGACCGGGGCCTTGGCGGTGCTGGCCGCGCAGCACCTGGTGTTCACCGCCTGGCTGACCAATGTCCCGCCGCTCGAATGGCGTGCCT
>JAPKZC010001121.1 GCA_026394025.1 Candidatus Solibacter sp. | reverse complement strand
TTGCAAACGTTTGCGACAGGAGAAGTAGCATGAGTCAGCATCGGAAGCGTACTGGCGAGATGGGCGCGCTGCTGGCGGCCGCCCTGTGGCCGGCCGCGGTCTATGGCCCGGGGACCACCGCGTCCATTTCCGGAAACGTCACCGACAGTTCAGGCGCATCCGTTGCGGGCGCCAAGGTGATTGCCACCAACCTCGGCACCAATCTCGCCCAGACGGCCGCCACGGCAAGCGACGGCAGCTATTCGCTGCT
Organism: Candidatus Solibacter sp.; assembly: GCA_026394025.1. GTDB lineage: Bacteria > Acidobacteriota > Terriglobia > Bryobacterales > Bryobacteraceae > Solibacter. The sequence goes on along the minus strand of JAPKZC010001121.1, from coordinate 3,460 downwards.
GTTTCTTCCAGTGGGCAACTACAAAGTGGAAATCAACGCCGCCGGCTTTAAGAAGTTCGAACAGACCGGCATCACGCTGGAGGTCAACCGCAATGCGCGCGTGGATGCGTCACTGCAGGTGGGCGCGATGACGGAATCGGTGGAGGTGACGGCCGACGCGTCGATGGTCGAGACCTCGGTTCCCGGACTCGGCCAGACCACCACCAACACGGAAATCGACAATCTACCGCTGGTCAACCGCGACGTGTACACACTGCTCAACCTGACGGCTGGTGTAGATACCACGGACCAGGCCACCGACAATTTCGGCGCGCCCATGCAGGTGACCATCGTCAATGGGTCGCCCAATTCCGGCATCGGCTCGGTGAACTACAGCCTGAACGGCGGCAGCAACATCAACGGCCTGCGCAACACGGGAAATTCGGCGCCCAACCCCGATGCCATCCAGGAATTCCGCGTGCTCACCAACAGCTACCCGGCGGACGAGGGACGCTTCGGCGGAGCCACCGTCACCATGATCAGCAAGAGCGGCACCAACCGGTTCAACGGCACCCTCTTCGAGTTTCTGCGCAATGATAAACTCAACGCCAACCGCTGGCTGCCCGGCCAAACCATCCTGCAAAAGGACCCGCTGCACCGCAATCAGTTCGGCGGCACCATCGGCGGCCCGATTGCGAAGAACAGAACGTTTTTCTTTGGGACCTATTCCGGCCTGCGCGAACGCACCATGGTGTTTGCCAACACCGCCACGCCACTCACCGCCAAAGAGCGCGGCGGCGATCTCTCGTCGACCAGCGGAACCGCGCCGGTCGATCCCCTCACCGGGGTTGCGTTCCCGGGCAAAGTGATTCCCGTCACGCGCATCGACCCGGTGGCGAAGAGGATTCTCGATACCTACGTCCCGCTGCCGAACCTGCCGGCCAACGGCGCTTTCGAGGCGCAGATCGCGCATCCCAAAGACACAGACGAAGTTTTGTTCAAGATCGATCACAACATCAGCCAGGCGCACCGCCTGACGGGTAGCGTATTCCACACCACGGGCGACGACCAGGTGGGATTGCTGGGCAACATTCCGTGGGTCACGCGCGACTTCAAGTGGCGGCAGTACAACTACAATATCTCCGAGACCTGGATTGTGGCGCCCACGATGATCAACCAGGCCACCCTATCCTACGTGCGCAACTTCGGCGGCCGGGTCAACCTGCCGGCCATCTCGCTGGGCGATCTGGGCTCGAAATATCAAATTCAGGGCACGCCATCGCTGCCGCAGATCACCGTGTCCGGCCGGTTCAATCTCACCAGCGCCATCCCCGGCCCCGTGGCGGGCAGCAATCAATACCAGTTCCGCGATGTCTTAAGCATCAGTTCCACTCGCCATTCCGTGCGCGTCGGCGGCGAAGCCGTGCTCGAAAAGATGGTGCACGATACCCTGCTGAACAACTACGGCACCTTCAGCTTCACCACCACCAATCCGCGCGGCAGCAAGAATGCGACGGCCGATTTCCTGCTGGGTCTGCCGGCCACGATGAATCAGGACGCACCTACCACCAAGATCAATAACGACTGGTATTACGCTCTCTACGTGCAGGACGACTACCGCGTGACGCCTCGCCTGACGCTCAACCTGGGCGTGCGCTGGGACATTCAGACGCCGATCACCGATCCGCACGACCGCTTCCTGACCTTTGTCAAAGGAGTGCAGAGCAAGGTGGTGCCCACCGCGCCCGCGGGACTGCTGTTTCCGGGCGACGCCGGCGTGGCGCGCGGCATCATCACCACCAACTACAAGCACTTCAGTCCGCGCGTCGGTTTCGCCTGGGATCCCTTTGGCAACCGCAAGACCGCCATCCGCGGCGCCGCCGGTATCTTTTATGGCAGCATCTCCGGCAACGAGTGGAATACCTCGTCGGACAACCAGCCGTTCGCCATCCGCCAGTTGTTCAACGATGTCTATTCGCTTTCCGATCCCTACCGCCTGCAACCCGGTGGCGTGTCGCCGTTCCCGTACAGTTACTCGCCCGCGGCGCCGCGCTTCGCTGCGCCCTCGGCGACCGTTGGTATCGGGCTCGATTACAAACTGCCCTACACCTACCAGATGAACCTGGCCATCCAGCGGGAGATTACGCGCACCACCAGCCTGACGGTGGCCTACGTGAACAACCTGACGCACCGCATCCCGGCAATTCAGGACGTCAACTACGCCGTGCTCACTCCTACTGCCACCACCGCCAACGTGAATGCGCGCCGTCCGTATCTGCCGGGTGTACTTTCCAGCATCGGCCTGATCAAGTCGATTCTCAACTCCGCCTATCATGGCCTGCAAGTGAAGGGCGACCGCCGCTTGGCGAACCACTTTACGGTTCGCGGGTATTACACGTTCGGCAAGGGGTTGGACGAAGTCAATACGCAGAACAGCACCCTGCAACAGGCCACGGATTGGAACAATATCGCGCTGGACCGCGGCCGCGCCAACAACGACCGCACACATAGCGCCTCCATTTCCGGTGTCTGGGATTTGAATTACTTTTCGCGAACGCCGCGCCCGGTGCGCCTCGTCGCCGGCGGATGGTCGCTGGCGGCGATCATGAGTCTGCGCAGCGGAACGCCGCTCACCGTCACTGCCGGCAACGACGTCAATTTCGATAGCCAAAGCAACGATCGCGCCGACCTCATCGGCGATCCTTATCTGGACCCGAACCGCCCGCGCAGCCAGGTAGTGGACCAGTGGTTCAACATCGCGGCCTTCAGCAAGACGACGCAAGCCATCCATTCTTATGACGGGACTGCCGGCCGCAATATCCTCGACGGCCCCGGCCTGAAGAACGTGGACCTGACCATCGCGCGCAACTTCAAGCTGGGAGAACGTAAGTCGCTGCAGTTCCGTGGTGAGGCCACCAATGCTTTGAATCTGGTGAACCTCTCCAACCCGGGCACTAATGCAAACTCCTCCACCACTTTCGGTAAGATCACGACGGGCCGCGCGATGCGCCAGGCGCAACTCGGACTGAAGCTGGTGTTCTGAAAGCGCCCACTAGATCGATTTCCCTAACCCCCGGCCACCAAATCGGTAAGGTTGCGCGAAATTGTCACCTATGCGGCAAAATTATGCCGCGCCGTTTCAACTTCTCGCAAATCCCTCCGAAAAGAGTTACATGGACGCGATGGCAGCATCGCGAACCGCCCAGGTAACTCGGCAATTCCAACCAGTTGGATGGCGCCCGGGGAACGTGGTGTTGTGCCGAGGTCGCTCCAATTACGGAGACCGGCGCCACCGCTTCCCCGGCCCGCCTTCCGTACGTCACTCCCTCACTCCACCGGAGAGCCGTGGCGCGTCAATGGTATAATTCTAGGTCTGTTAATCCGGTTCGGCCATCTAGTTCACGCGATTGGATTCATGCGTTGCGCCGGCCTAACGAGATCTCAAAATTCGAAAGGAGGCCGCATCTGCCGGCAAAGTGCC
>JAPKZC010000215.1:571-4747 GCA_026394025.1 Candidatus Solibacter sp. | reverse complement strand
TCATCGCGATGCTGGCGATAGTACTCGCTGAGTTCCTTGCTGCGCGGCGGAGCCAGCTTGGCGGTCAGTCGCGCCGTGAACCGCTCCAGACGTAGCTGTGCCTCCACTTCCGATGGTTCCGGCGCGGGCGGGAGGCTAAGTTCCACCGCGGCATCCAGGGCTCCGGCAGGCAACGGTTCGCCATCGCTCATGGCGGCCTGGCGAAGCAGCACGCGCTCGATGGCGTTCTCCCGCGCCCACTCGCGAGTGCGCGCCTCGAGGACAACGGGATCTTCCTGCGGCATAGCTTCCCGCAGGCGCGGCCGCAACTGGTCCTCTTCGTTCCGGATGACCGCGTCAGCGATCGCTTCTCCGTTGACGATCAGGGGCATCTTTCTATCTTAGACGGTGGGGGGCGACGAGGTAGGTTGCTGGCGGAGAGGGGGAGATTCGAACTCCCGGTACCCGTTAAGGTACGCCCGCTTTCGAGGCGGGTGCGATCGACCACTCTGCCACCTCTCCGAACTCACGACGATTATACCATTCGAGGGCCACCGAGCCCGGGTCGAGTCTTGTCTCATACGAGATGACGGACCGACGGCCTTTGGTCTGGCCCAAACCGCGGAACTGACCGCCTTCCCTGACCGCAAGGTGTTTTAGGGTACACCGCCCGCAACCGGCGCCGCGTCTACGCGACGCGCGGGCCTTGGCCGGTCGTCCGCTACCGCCCGCGGCCGTCTCGAAACGCTAACAACGACGCCACCAATTGCCGCCCCGGTTCGTCACCGGGCTTAAGGAGCAACATTTTCTGGCACTCGGCGATGGCCTCCTGTACGCGGCCGGGAGTCTGCGCCAACGCATACGCCAGTTCGTAGTGGACTTCCGGGACGCCGGGGTCGATGCTCAACGATTCCTGATACTCCGCGATCGCGTCGGGCAACCGGCCCATCTTGTGGAGAGTGTTTCCCAGATGGAAGTGCGCCAATGCGGAATCGGGCTTCATCCGCAGGGCCGTCCGGTATTCCGTAATTGCGTCCGCCTGCCGGCCGGGCATCTGTGAGTAGGCGATCCCCAGGTTGAGGTGCGCCTGCCAGAAACCGGGGTCGCTCCGCAGCGTCGCCTGAGTCGCCGCGATTGCCTTCCGATACTCCGCGATCGCATCCTGCGAGCGGCCGGGAATCGACATGAGAGCGAGCCCCAGGTTGAGGTGCGCCGCATAGAGGTTGGGGGCGGTCCGCAAGGCGGTTTGATACTCCGCAATCGCGTCCGGCAGACGGCCGGGCATTTGGGCAAGGGCAAGCCCCAGGTTGACGCGATAGTCGGGGTCGTGGGGTGACAGGCGCACCGCCGCCTCGAATTCGGCGGCCGCTTCGGTTTCCCGCCGGGTGGACATGAGTATGACCCCCAGGTTGCTGTGCAGAAAAGAGCTACCGGGATTGTGTGCCAGAGTCTCGCGGAAGAGTGTTTCGTAGTCGCGATAGATTGCGCTCTGTTGGCGAGTCGCAGCTCCGAGTGTGGTCAGTAGGAGAGCAGGTAGGGCGATGGCAAGCGTGCCTTGCGAAATCCGGTCTGGCGAAATCCGCCCTGCCAAAGCCGTCAGCCCGGAAGCGGCCGGAACGATGATCCCCAAGATGGCCAGGTACTGGAAGTGATCGGCAACGTAGGAATAACGAAAAGGATAGACATTCAGGAAACCGAGCGCGGGAAACAGGGTGCCGGCGAAGAACAGAAAGCCGGCCAGCGGTCCACGGTTTTTCCGCGCCAGCAAACCGAGAGCAACCGCCAGCGCCGCCATTCCGAGCGGGAAGAGATATTGGCTCAACTCGCCGGAATCGATCTTCCAGCGAGGGTAAATAAACATCAGGTTCGCCGGCCAAAGCACCTTCCATGCGTAGAACCATGGCACGCGGCCGGCCAGCAGGAGACGCTGCGCCAATGTGAGCGCGTATTGCGGTCCCTGCGCGCCGATCAATTGCGGGGAGCTCTCCACCCACGCCGTGAAAAGCCCCGCGGAGGCACCCACGGCGAACCACGGAACCAACGGCAGCAGATCGCGCCTCCACCCCAGCCGGCCGCGTTGCCACCAGAAGATCACCAGCATCGCGGCCGGTAACGTGGCCGTTACCGTTTTAGTCATCAGGGCCAGAACAAACAGTCCCAGCGCCATGAAATATTGGGACTTCCGGCGCGTCCGGTCGAAGTGCAAATAGGTGAGGGCGGCCGCCAGGTAGAAGACCCCGGAGAGGGTGCTCTTCTGTTCCGAGATCCAAGCCACCGCCTCCACGCACACCGGGTGCAGGGCAAAGACGAAGCCCGCGAGGGACGCGCCGGGCAGGGAAAGACGCCGGACGATTATCACCACCAGGCATGCCGATGCGGCGTGCAGTGCCACGTTGGTCAGGTGGTAACCCAGCACGGCATCGCCCCAGATGCGATGTTCCAGCCAGAACGCGCTGTGCAGCAGCGGATAGTATTGCTGGGTGGCGCCCAAATCGAACCAGATGCGCCACAGACCGTGCAGGCTCCGCAGGTCCGCCCGCGTCACGTGCATGTTATCGTCCCAGAGCACCGCGCCGCGGAGCGCCGGCAGGTAGGCAACCAGGGTGGCGCACAAAATCAACGCCCACGTTGCGGCGTCCCGCAGGCCGATGGTGGTGGAGTCCACCCTCTGCGGTGGGACTTTCTCCCGTTGTCCAAGCCCGGTTCGCCGCCCGTCCCGAATTACCGCCATGGCATCAACTGCGTCTTCGTTTTCCCCTTATCAAAATATATCATTCGTATGGACAACCCGTGCCTGGCAACGTCAAAGGAGCAGTGCTGGAACCATGGCGAGGAGGGAGAGCGATACATCCTCGTGTTCCGGATCGTGATCGGGGTGCCGAAACCGACGCTCCAGTTCTTTGATGATGACCATTGGAACCGGTCGTGTTAGGGCCAGCTTATCTTCTAAGGCAGGCACCGGGGAGCACACCGGGGAGCCTGCTTCGGCCTTACTCCCGCGCCAGCGTGTACTATAAATGTTTCCAACAGGAGCCTTCATGAAACTGCTCGCCGCACTTGCATTCGCCGTCGCCGCGTTTGCGCAGCAGGCGCCGACCACTCTGCCGAAGATCAAGTTCACCGACACCCGGCTGGAGAACGGATTGCGCGTCATCATTTCCGAAGACCACTACGCTCCGGTCTACGCCATCGCCGTGGCTTACAAAGTGGGCTCCAAGGACGAGCGGCGCGGCCGCACAGGCTTTGCCCACCTCTTCGAACACATGATGTTCAAGGGCTCGGAGAACGTCGGCATGGGCGAACTGGATTTCCTAATTTACACCAACGGCGGCAATTCCAACGGCACCACGAACACGGACCGCACCTCATACTACGAGGTCCTGCCCAAGAATCAGCTCGATCTCGGTCTGTACCTGGAGGCCGACCGCATGCGCGGCCTGATCATCACCAGCGAGAACCTGGAGAACCAGCGCCAGGCCGTGAAGGAAGAACGCCGGCTCAACGGCGATAACGTGGCCTACGGCAACACCTCGGAGAAACTCGGAGAGCTGGTCTACGACAACTTCGCCTATCACCACTCCGTGATCGGTTCCATGGAAGATCTGGACGCCGCCTCGGTGGACGACGTGAAGCAGTTCTTCAAAACCTACTACGCGCCCAACAACGCCGTGCTCGCCCTGGTGGGCGATCTCGACACCAAGGACACCCTGGCTAAGGTCAAGAAGTACTTCGGCAACATCCCGCGGCAAACACCGCCGGTGGCGGCCGACCTCACCGAGCCCGCCAAGAACGGCGAACGCCGCGGCAAACTCGACGACCCGCTGGCGCGCCTGACGCGAATCGACATCGCCTACCGCGTTCCGCCCTCGAACACTGCCGACTCACGCGCGCTGGCCGCGGCCGCCCAAATTCTGGGCGGTGGCGGCGGAGGCTTCGGCGGGCGCGGCGGCGGGGGCGGCGGAAACAATTCACGCCTCTACCTGAAGCTGGTGCAGGAGAAGGAACTGGTGACCAATGTCTCCTGCAATACGGATCGGCGCGTGGGCCCCGGGACATTCCACATCTCCGCCACCCTGCGTGCGGGCAAGACCGCACAGGAAGTGGAAGGCCTGATCGGCGAAGAGATCGCGCGCCTGCACGCCGAGCCGGTCACCGCCAAGGAACTGGCGCGCGTGAAAATCAATGTCCGCCGCGGCG
>JAPKZC010000215.1:0-499 GCA_026394025.1 Candidatus Solibacter sp. | reverse complement strand
CCGCCGCCGTCTTTGACGACCCCAACAAAGTGAACACAGATAGCGATCTGCAGATGGCCGTCAGCGCCGCCGATATCCAGCGCGCGGCGAAAGCGCACCTGATGACCGCCAACAAGGTGGTATTGGTCACCAGCCCCGCGGGCAGCGCACCGCAGGGCGGCAGAAGGGGAGGCAGGTAACCGTGAAAACCACAAGAATCGCCTGGACTGCCGCGTTGACAGACGGCAACGTCTGTCCCACCTTGGTGCGCAGAGGCTTGCGCTATTGTGGGGCAGGCGCTTTCGCCTGCCAACTGATTGTTTCTCACATGGTGGGCGGCGCGGCGTTGGCGCAGGATACCGAAGCCAACACTTTCCGCGGCATGGTGCGGCTCAATCGCGCGCCGGTTTCGAATGAAGTGCTGAAGGTGAAGCTGCCGCGTCCGGTGGAGCGGCCGCTCTCCAACGGGCTCCGCCTGGTGGTTTTGGAAAGCCATCGCGCGCCCACCATCGCGCTGACC
>JAPKZC010000457.1 GCA_026394025.1 Candidatus Solibacter sp. | reverse complement strand
TGAAATTGCGGGCGCACATCAGCGCGATGGCGAGCGCGTCCCCGAGCGCCAGCGCCGTCACAGCGCTCGCCGTGGGCGCCAGATTGTGCGGATCGGCCTCACGCTCCACCGAGGCATCCAGCAGCACATCCATTTGCGGCGCGAGCGGCGACGCCGGATTGCCCAGGATGCCGATCAAGGGCGAGCGGAACTGGCGCAGCAGAGGCACCAGCGCCTGCAACTCCGCGGACGTCCCGCGATTGGAGAGCAGCACGGTGGGGTCGCCCGGCGTGTAGATCCCCAAATCGCCATGCACTGCTTCGGCCGGATGCAGGAACACCGCCGCCGTCCCGGTGCTGCAAAGCGTGGCCACGATTTTCCGCGCGATGTGACCGCTCTTGCCGATCCCGGTGACAATCACCTTCCCGGGATGCGCCAAAATCAACTCCACCGCGCGAATCAGTTCACCGTCAAGCCGGGCGGATGCGCGGCGGATGGACTCGGCCTCAATTTCCATGGCGGCGCGGGCGGCGGCGAGCCAATCGCTTTCAGGCACGGAGTTCATGGCAATCGCGGGCTGTTACTGCTGCCGATCTTCGAGGTTGGTGATTCGTCTGTCGTGAAGCTCGGCAATGCGAACGAGCAGCGTGGGGGCTATCGCGGCGAATCGCTGTTCAAATCGCTTCTCGTTGTCGAGTTGCATGGCGGCTACCAGCTCAAGGGTTTGATTGATGGCTTCCAGGCGCTCATCGAAACTTGGGCGTTTGGGGTCTGCGTTGTCCGGCATGGGGAGGGTGGATCTCCTGTTTCCATCATCGCATCATCGCATGATCGATATTGCTTATCGCCCGCATCAATGTTTTCGTTTTCCCTTCCGGCCGTGCAATGCGCAACTATATAGGATGGCTGCACCGGCACAGGCACATGCCCCGGAGGGGCGGATGCAATTTTCGTCATACCGGACCGAAGGCTTTTACGACGAGATGTTCCAGGAGGACGGGACCGCGCGGCCGCACTTCCAACTGGTGGAGGAGATCATTCAATCGCTCTCCGATGGCCAGTTGCTGCGCTACAAGCACGCCGCCGAACGCCTGCTGCTGCAACTGGGAATCACCTTCAACGTGTACGGCGATACCGCCGGCACGGAGCGAATTTTTCCTTTCGACCTGATTCCGCGAATCATCCCGGCCCACGAATGGGACCGCATCGAACGCGGACTCAAGCAGCGCATCCACGCGCTCAACGCCTTCATCGACGATATCTACCACGAGCAGAAGATTCTCAAGGACGGCGCCATACCAGCCGAAGTGGTCACCTCCGCCGTCTCCTACCGTAAGCAGTGCCATGGCCTCAATCCGCCTTGGGGCGTCTGGTGTCACGTTACAGGTACGGACCTGGTGCGCGACAGCGACGGCGAGTACTACGTGCTGGAGGACAACCTCCGCGTACCTTCCGGCGTCTCCTACGTGCTGGAGAACCGCGAGGTGCTCAAACGCATTTTCCCCGGCGTCTTCGAAGGTCTCTCGGTGCGCCCCGTCAACGGCTACCCGAGCCACCTCCTTGAAATGCTGGAGAGCCTCGCCCCCCACCCCAGCGGCCCGCCGCGCGTGGTGGTGCTGACCCCCGGCATCTACAACTCGGCGTACTTCGAGCACAGCTTCCTGGCCCAGCAGATGGGCGTGCAACTGGTGGAGGGCCGCGACCTGGTGGTCTCCGGCGGCGACGTCTTCACGCGCACCACGCAAGGCCTGGAACGCGTGGACGTGATCTACCGCCGTGTGGACGACGATTTTCTGGACCCCCAGGAGTTTCGCGCCGATTCCATGCTCGGCGTCCCTGGCCTGATGGCCGCGTATCGCGCCGGACGCGTCGCCCTCGCCAATGCCCCCGGCAACGGCGTGGCGGATGACAAGGTGATCTACGCCTACGTGCCCGACATGATCCGCTACTACGAAGGCGAGGAGCCCATTCTCCCCAACGTGCCCACCTACCTCTGCTGGCGCGATACGGATCGCAAGTACGTGCTCGAAAACCTCGGCAAGCTGGTAGTCAAGGCCGCCAACGAGAGCGGCGGTTACGGAATGCTGGTGGGGCCGCATTCCACCGCCGCGCAGCGCGAAGAGTTTGCCGTCCGCATACAGGCCGACCCGCGCAACTACATCGCCCAGCCCACCCTGGCGCTCTCCCGCGTGCCCACCATCGTGGAGGATCATTTTGAGGGCCGCCACGTGGATCTGCGCCCCTACGTGCTCTGCGGCAAGGATATCTACGTGCTTCCCGGAGGCCTTACGCGCGTCGCCATGCGTAAGGGTTCGCTGGTGGTAAACTCCTCGCAGGGCGGCGGCAGCAAGGATACCTGGGTGCTGGCTGCGCCGGCCTCTGTTCCCAAGGGAGGCCGGCAACAATAGCCATGGCGCACACCAAACCCCTGCTCAGCCGCGTTGCCGACGCGGTCTACTGGCTGGGCCGCTACATCGAGCGCGCTGAAAACGTTGCTCGTTTCCTGGACGTCCACCACAACCTGATGCTCGACCTGCCCCAGGGGTACGCCGACCAGTGGCAGCCCATCGTGGACACCACCGGCGATCGCGCGGTCTTCCTGGAACGCTACGGCGCCGCTACACAGGACAACGTGGTGCGCTTTCTCGCCTTCGACCCGGAGAACGCCAATTCGATCTATTCCTGCGTCCTCGCCGCGCGCGAAAACGCGCGCAGCGTGCGCGAAACCATCTCCTCGGAAATGTGGCAGCAGATCAACAGCCTCTACCTGCTGATCACCGCCGAAAGCCGCCGCTCCGAACCCACTGATTTGCCCACTTTCTGCCACCAGGTTCGTATGGGCTGCCACCTTATCCACGGCATTCTGCACGTCACCATGAGCCACAATGAGGCCTGGCAGTTCATCCGCCTCGGCACCCTGCTGGAACGTGCCGACAAGACCACTCGCATCCTCGATGTCAAATACTTCATCCTTCTCCCGTCGGTCAGTGACGTGGGCACGCCGTACGACGATGTGCAGTGGTCGGCGGTACTCAAATCCGTCAGCGGCTTCGAAATGTACCGCAAGCGCTACGGGCGCATTGCACCCGACCGCATCGTGGAGTTCCTCCTGCTCGACGGCGATTTCCCGCGCTCCTTCCGCTACTGCATCGGTATCGCCGACCGCGCCCTGCACGCGATTACCGGAACCCCCGTCGGCACCTTCTCCTGCGCGAGCGAACAGCGCATGGGAGTCTTGCGCAGCGAGCTGGATTTCGCCAGCGTGGAAGCCATCCTGGCCGCCGGGCTGCACGAGTTCTGCGACGCGGTGCAGACTAAAATGAATACAATCGATGAATGCATCAATGGCGACTTCTTTGCACAACGGCCGCTCGTTTCCGAAGCGCGGGCCTGAACGGATAGACTCATGACCTTCTGCCTCGGAATCACCGTCGATGAAGGCCTGGTGGGCATTGCCGACACCCGCGTGGTGGCCGGCAACGAGTGTCTGGTGGCGCGGAAAACCGCCACCTACCAGGGTCCCGGCTTCTCGTTCTTCATCATGCACTCCGGCCTGCGTTCGGCCCGCGATAAGATCCTGCTCTACTTCGAGGAAGCCTTCGCGCGCGAATCCATGACCCGCGGCCGCCTCTTCCGCGTAGTCAACCTCTACGCGCAGCAGGTGCGCCGCGTCTCGCAGGAAGATGGCGATGCCCTGCGCGACGCCGAACTTAAATTCAACGCCTATTCCCTCATCGGCGGTCAGATGGCCGGCGATTCCACCCACAAGCTCTACCTGGTCTACCCCGAGGGCAACTGGGTCGAGATCGGGCCCGATACGCCCTACCAGATCATCGGCGCCTCCGGCTTCGGCAAGCCCATTCTGGAACGCTCGCTGAATCCCAAGGACTCCATGTTGTACGCCTTCAAGGTGGGCATTCTCGCCTTCGATGCCACCCGCCTGTGCGCCGCCGATGTCGATTTCCCCATGGACGTTCTGCTCTACACCCGGGGCAGTTTCGAAATCGTCGAGAAGCGCTATGAACGCGACGACCTGCGCGCCATCTCCGACTGGTGGCAGGAGCGCATGCGCAAAGCCGTGCATGACCTGCCTTCGCAGTATATCGAGGCCGCGTTCCCCGCATGCGTATCGCCGTAGTTCACACCACGCGGTACCGCTACTCTTCACCGGTCTACCTGGAACCGCATATCATCCGGTTGCGGCCCCGCGAAGACGCGTCGCAGCGCCTGGCGCAGTGGACGCTGGATATCGCACCCACGCCGCTGGGCCGTACGGAGTGCCTGGACCAGGACGGCAACACCGTGGTCCGCGCGTGGTTTGATTCCGTCACCGCGGAGCTGGCCCTGCGCAGCCAGTTCACGCTCGAAACCCTGCGCGATAACCCGTTCAACTACCTGCTCACCCCGCCGGACGCGAAACTGCCGATGCAGTACGCCGTTCCGTTGTGCGCGCCGCTGGTGCCCTACCTGCGCGACGATCATTCACCGGCGGTACGCAACTTCGCCCAGTCGCTGGCCGATGAATGCGGCTGGCAGACCCTGCCGTTTCTCGCTGCGCTCAACCAGCGGCTGTTCGCCACCACGCGGTACGTAATCCGCGAAGCCGGCGCACCGCATGCGGCCGAGACCACCTTGCGCGACCATGAAGGCTCCTGCCGCGACCTGGCGGTGCTCTTTTGTTCCGCCTGCCGCGCGCTGGGGCTCGCCGCGCGTTTCGTCAGCGGTTACGAACGCGACGCCTCGCTTCAGGAAAATGGCGATCTCCACGCCTGGGCCGAAGTCTACCTGGAAGGCGCCGGTTGGACCGGCTACGACCCGTCGCGCGCGCTCGCCGTGGCCGCTTCCCACGTCGCCGTGGCAGCCGCCAGCGACCCCCTACTCGCCGCCCCGGTCAGCGGCACTTACCGCGGCGCCGCCAGCGCGAAAATGGAATTCTCGATTTCCATGCAAGTAGCGTAGGCGGGTAATGCCGCCGTCACCGGCGGAGAGCGTCGCGGAACTGCGCCAGCATCCTCTCGCGATCCGGTTCGGCGCCGGTGAACAGGCGGAATGCCTCGGCCGCTTGAAACACCGCCATGCCGCCTCCATCGAGTGTCCGGCACCCCTGTTGCCGGGCGGCGAGCAGGAGTTCTGTTTCCAGTGGGAAATATACGATGTCGGCAACCCAGAGATCCGGACGCAGGAATTGCGGCTCAATCGCCATGCCGGGGTGGCCCACCATCCCTGCCGGGGTCGCATGAATCAGGCCGTCCACCGCGCGGATGGCATCCGCGGGATCGGTGACGGCGGAGATGCGGGCGCAATCGAAGCGGGCGGCGAACTGGCCTGCCAGTTTCTCCGCGCGTGCCCCTTCCCAATCGAAAACGAAGAGGCGCTTGACGCCCAGTTTCAGCACGGCATAGCACACGGCGCTGCCACCACCGCCCGCGCCCACCAGCAGGACAGAGTCCAGACACGCGCCGGGCAAACCGCGGCGGAGACTCTCGTGGAAGCCGGACCAATCGGTGTTGTGGCCGATCCGCCTGCCGTCCCGGAATACCACGGTGTTGACCGCGCCGATGGCTTCCGCGTCTGCGGACAGTTCGTGCAGGCAGGGGATCACGGCCTGTTTGCACGGGTGCGTCACGTTGACACCCGCGAAGCCCATCAGTTCCGCCGCATCGAGCAGCGCCGGAAGATGGTCGCCGGACAGACCCTTGGGCTCCAGATCCACCAATTGGTAATGCAGGTGAATTCCGAGTTGGCGGGCCTCTCGCTCGTGGATTGCCGGAGAACCCGAGGAGGCAATCCCGCTACCGATCAACCCGACAAGGAAACGCATGGCGGATTTTCGAGTGTAGCACCCGGGTGCAGTGCGATAATCGGCGGCATGCGTTGGTTTGTGCTGGCGATGCTCCTCGCGGTGACATCGATCAACTACCTGGACCGGCTGCTGCTGAGCGTCCTCGCGCCCGTGCTGCGGGACTATTTTCATTTCACCGAGCATCTGTACGGGAACGTCAACGCGGCGTTTCAGATTTTCTACGGGTTCGGCTTCCTCGCCTCCGGCATACTGATCGACCGGTACGGCGTGAAGAAGGGGCTGGCGGCGGGAGCGGCGGTGTGGTCGGTGGTGTCGGCAATGCACGCCTCGGTCACCGGGGCGGCGCAATTTGGCGTGTGGCGCGCGATGTTGGGGCTGGCCGAGGCGGTCAACTTCCCGGCATGCACCAAAACCGTGGCGGAGTGGTTCCCGGCGGAGGAAAGGGCGCTGGCAACGGGTATCTTCAACGCGGGTCCGAACCTGGCGGCGGTCGTCGGCCCGCCGTTGTTCATCACGCTGGAAATCTGGTTCGGATGGCGGGTGTGCTTCGTGGCGGTTTCGCTGATCGGCTTGTTGTGGGTGGCGGTCTGGCTGAAGTTCTACCCGGCGCGCCGCACACCGGAAGCGAGCCGCAATGGCGGCGGATTCGGTTTTCGCGAGGCGCTGCGATTCCGGCAGACCCGCGGCTATGCGCTCTCCAAGGTGCTGGTGGACCCGGTGTGGTATTTCCTGCTGTTCTGGCTGCCGCTCTACTTCCGCGATGTGCGGGGCTTGGAGATGAGACAAATCGGCTGGGCGCTGCCCTGCATCTATTTCGCCTCGGGCGCGGGTAGTGTGACGGCAGGCTGGCTGTCCGGGTTCCTGCTGGGGCGGGGGAAAAGCACGCGAGCGGCGCGAATGGCGACGCTGGCCATCTGCTCCGTGGTCCCGCCGGTAGCATTATTCTGTGCGCTGCGCGGAACGTTGACCCAGACGGTTGTCATGTTCAGCGCCGCCGCGGCGGCCCATCAGGCGTTCAGTTCGATATCGTTCACCCTGCCCGGAGATGTGTTCCCATCGAGGACACTCGGGACCATCCTGGGGGTGGGCAGTTTCGCCG
>JAPKZC010000324.1 GCA_026394025.1 Candidatus Solibacter sp. | reverse complement strand
GATTGCGCAGAAGGCGCCGGAAATGCAATATACCGCAAATTTGTACCATCGGGTCCGAACCCCGGCCAGCCTGACCGCGCTCTCGTTGCTCCCGATGGCGGTCACCATTCTTCCAAACACCGTGTATCGCAGGAGAAACGCCACCAACCCAAAAATGACGACCATCAGAAAGACGGGCGTCGGAACCCCTAGCCAATAGGCGGACCCGAAGTTGTTCAATCTCGGATCGGCAATGATAATCGGAGATCCTTTCGAGACGATGAAGGCGAAGCCCCTGGCGATGGTCATCATGGCAAGGGTGGCAACGAACGGCGCCATATTTCTCGCCGCCACCAGATAGCCGGACACGGCGCCGCACAGGGAGCCGATGGCGACGGTCAGCAGTAGCGCGGGCCACAGCCCCGATACGCCGAGTAGCCAGGCGACCATGACGCTTGCGAGCGCCGCCACGGAACCGACGGACAGATCGATTCCCCCCGTCAGAATCACCAGCAGCATGCCCAAGCCCATCCCCGCCAGCCCGGCTACCTGACGTAGGAGGTTGAATATGTTGTTCCGACTGAGGAAAACGTCCGACAGCGATGCCGCGAGCACGAGCATTGCCAGGAATATGATAACCGTGTTGTACTCCAGCACCAGGAAAACAAGGCTCTCCCGACGGCGCCGCCGTAACGCCGGGCGGTCAACGTCCGCCGCGTCTTTCGCACCCCGTTGCTGCCATCCCATTAACCGCTTCCTCCAGTTCCTTTCCGGTCCGCGACCCGCTTCAGACTGCGGCGGCGTTTCTGCGGACTGCCAGCCGCATGATGTTCTCTTCGGTAATCGCGGCACCCTCCAGCACGCCCCCAATCTCACCCTGGCTGACGACGAGCACCCGGTCGCACAGGCCGATCATCTCCATCATCTCGGAGGAGACCATCACGATCGCCAGGCCGGCGCCGGCCAGATCGTTGATGAGGCCGTAGATTTCCGCCTTGGCCCCGACATCCACGCCACGGGTGGGCTCGTCGAGTAGCAGCACCCGGCAATCGGTTCCGAGCCACTTGGCCAGGACCACTTTCTGCTGATTTCCGCCACTCAGTTCCGCCACCTCGGCTTCGATGCTGCGGGACTTGATCCGCAACCTGCCGGAAAGTCTTTGCGCGACGCTTTTTTCCTTGTTCTGCCGGATGATTCCGAAAGCGCCCGCCACCCGGCCGATGCTGGGGAGGGTGATATTCTTGCGGATCGACATGCCGAGGATGACGCCATGGTCTTTGCGGCTCTCCGGCACCAGTGCGATGCCGTTCCGGACCGCATCGCGGGGCGAGTGGATGCGCACCCGGCGGCCGCCCACACAGATGGTCCCGCCGTCTTTCGGATCGGCGCCGAAAATGGCCCGGAGGATCTCCGTGCGGCCGCTGCCCACCAATCCGGCGATCCCGACGATTTCCCCGGCCCTCACGGCAAAGGAAACGTCCCGGAACTTCCCGCCGCGATGCAGGGCCTCGACGCGGAGGGCTTCCGCGCCAGCAGTTGAGTTACGGGGCGGGAACATGGCGGTCAGGGTGCGCCCGATCATGAGGCCGATCAGATCGGCGGGCGTGATTTCCGAGGGCAGGACGGTGCGCACGACGCCGCCATCCTTGAGGACCGTGATGCGATCGGCAATGCGGAATATCTCGTCCAGGCGATGGCTGATGTATACCAGCCCAACCCCCTGTTCCCGCAGTCCACGGAGAGCCGCGAAGAGGTTCTCCACTTCCTGGGGAGCGAGTACGGCAGTCGGCTCGTCCAGAATCAGAACGCTCACGTTTTCCGAGAGCCCTTTCGCGATTTCGACGACCTGACGGTAGGCCACCCCAAGACTTGCCACGGTGGCGCGCGGATCGATTTCGGGGAATCCGGTGCGTGCGAGCAGTTCTCCGGCGCGGTGGTTCAGGTCGTGCCAATCGACGAGGCCAGAGCGGCGCGACAGATGGCTGATGAAGATGTTCTCGGCGACGGTGAGGGCGGGGACGAGGGCCATTTCCTGGTGGATGATGCCGATTCCGAGGCGGCGGCCGGCACGCGGATCGGGGATTTCTACCAGCCGGCCGTCCATCCGGATGGTGCCGCTATCCTGGCGGAGAACGCCCGAGAGGATGTTCATCAAGGTGGACTTGCCGGCGCCGTTCTCGCCTACCAAGGCGTGAATTTCTCCCGGCCGGACATTGAAAGAAGCATCCTTCAGGGCCTGGACCGCGCGAAACGACTTGCTCACGCCGGCGATCTCGACACGATAGGTTTCAGGCAGCAACCGGAACCTCCGGACACAAGACAGGCGCGGAGCGGATACGGTTAGAATTCCGAGTTCGCACGGTAGAACTTGTCCACGTTGGCCTTGGTGATGGCCGCCGCCTGGGTGTAGGAAATCTTCGGGAAATCGCGGCGCCCCGACAGGTAACCGAGGGCGATTTCCACCGCGGTACCAGCGACCAGTACGGGATCGTTCAACCCGGTGGCGCCGTATTCGCCCCGGCGGATGGCTTCGTAGGCTTCCTTCTGGCCGTCGGCCGCGGCGACCACAAGAATCTTCCCCTTGCGGCCGGCCTCGGAGATGGCCTTGAGCGCGCCGAGACACATGCTGTCGTTTTCGCACAGCAGCACATTGGCGTCCGGCCGGGCGACCAGGATGTCCTCCATGGCCTTCAGTCCGCCTTCGTGCGTCCAGTTGCCCCAGCCCTGGGTGAGGATCTCGAAGCCCGACTTATTACCGTCGCGAAGCTGTTGCTCGATGATGCCGCGGAAGACACCCTGGCGGCGTTCTTTGCCGACGGGATTGCCCTGGGTACCGCTCAACAGCGCCATGCGGATCGGCTGGCCCTTTAGGCTGGAGGCAAGCCACTCGCCGACCAACTCCCCATTGGCCATGTTATTGGACTGCACGATGGAGACGTAGTCGGCAGAGGGGTCGATGGAGCTGTCCATGATGATCACGGGGATGCCCGCCCTGGCGGCCGCCTTGGTCGCGGGGACCAGTCCCTTGGGATCCTTGGGATTCAGAATCAGGACATCGATGTTCTTGGACAGCAGATCCTCGACATCCGCCAGCTGCTTGTTCATGTCGTCGTGGGCTTCGGTGGCGATCACCGCCTTGACGCCCATTTCCGAGGCCTTCTTCTTTACGGCATTCATCTGGGCGGCAAAGTAGGGTGCGGCCAGGGTGTACATGGAGACACCGATGGTGACCTGCTTCGCCGCTTTGGCGGCCGCTCCGGTTGCGGGGGTGGGCACAGCCTGGGAAGTAACCGGCGGGGACAAAGCTCCACAGCCCGCCAGGACCGCCGTGCCCAACGCCACCGCGGCCGCAACAGCCAATACCCCATGTGTTCTATTCAGAGGATCCTCCTTGCCCAATCAGCGGCTAATCCAGCGCGATGATCACCTTCATGATATTTCCAGCGGCTTCGTCGATCGTTCTGTAGGCCGCCGGGTAGTCTTCAAACGCGAAGCGGTGGGTAATCAAATCGTCGAAGTCGATGGCGCCGGAGGCCGCCATGGCGATCGCCGCTTCGAAGTCGTTCTTGCGATACATCAGGGACCCCGCGAGGACCAGTTCACGGTCCTGGACCAAGCCCAGGTCCACGGCCGGCGGCGTCCCGAAGACTCCCACTACCACGACCGTCGATCCTCTGCGCGCGAGCCGGATGGCATCGGCCATGGCTTCCTGGGATCCCGCGCACTCCAGAATCACATCGGCGCCGTCCGGGCCGAAGGCGTTCCAGGCTTCGCCGAGATCTTGGCGCCGCGGGTCGACGACCAGCGAACAACCAACTCTGCGCGCCTTTTCGAGCCGGTACGCACTGACATCGGTGATGAGGATGCACTTCGCGCCCGAGGCGCGCGCCGCCTGCGCCACCATATTGCCGATAGTTCCGGCGCCGAGCACCGCCACACTCTTTCCCCGAACGTCGCCGAACCTGGAGAGGGCGTGCACGGCGACCGCCAGCGGCTCGATCATCGCGGCGGGGTCCAACCCGAGCGGCTCGGGGATTTTGAGCGCCATGGCGGCGCTCACCGGAAAATACTCCTGGGCGGCACCGCCGGTTTGAAAACCCATCACGCGAAGGTGGTCGCAAATATGATACATGCCGTGGCGGCACGGATAGCAGGCACCGCAGGTAACCTGGGGCATGATGATCACGCGGTCGCCAGCGGCGAAGCCGCGTACCCCGTCCCCCATCGAATCCACGGTTCCGGAAACCTCGTGGCCTTGGACCACGGGATACGTAGTATAGGGGTGCGTGCCGTGATAGACGTGGATATCCGAGCCGCACACGCCGATCCGCCGGACGCGCACGAGCAATTCGTCACCGCCCGGGACTGGTTTGGGAACCTGCCGGAACTCGATGGCGCCGGGCATGGTCATGACCGCCTGTCGCATCACGTTTACGTTTAACACGGTTTCACCGCGCCTTCGGGTGTCTCAGCGCCGGGAGGAGCCTTGGAAAACCGATCAGGCATGGTTGGAGACCAATTCCGCCTGCCGCACCGTCCGCGAGGCCAACGCACGCCGGGTTGCCTCCCGGGCACCACTACTATGCAAGCTGTCGAGACAATGCTTCACCTGCGATATGAACGGATTGTCCCCGGCACCCAGATGGGCGAACACGGAGCGAACAGCAAACGCAGCCTTTTCATCTCTACAGCCGGATCGAACGAAATCCGCGAAGAGGCCAGCCGAGGAGTCTACGATCTGAGTGGCACGGCCATCTTCATCGATACCGCGCATCGAATAGAGCCAGCCGGCGATCACGAACGGAAGAATCTCAGACGTTTTCGACATCGACAGCAGGTCCCGGACGGTGGGAACGATAAACTTCGCGATCTTTGCCGAGCCCTCCGAACAGACGCGTAAAACCTGATCCCGTATGGTCGGGTTCGAAAAGCGATGCACAATGGACGCTTTGTACTGAGCCAGGTCCATGCCCGGCACCTGCGGGAGTGTGCATGTCACCTCTTCGAGGAATCGCTCCAGCAGCTCCCGAATCAGCGCATCGTCCACCGCCTGCGAGACATGCGTGTAGCCCAACAGTGCCGACAGGTAGGCAATCGCGGAGTGACCACCATTCAAGAGCCTCATCTTGATCATCTCGAACGGTTTGACGTCCGAGGTTAGCTGTGCGCCCACCAATTCCCACTGCGGACGCGTGTTGCAGAACGTATCTTCAATCACCCACTGGCGAAATGGTTCGGCGACAACCGGGCTCAAGTCGGAAATGCCAAAATGCGCGCCGATGTATTCCCGGTCAGCGTCTGTCGTGCCCGGGGTGATGCGATCGACCATGCTATTGGGGAACGAGCCATTCCGTTCGATCCATTTCCGCAACTCTGGACTCCGCAGCTCAGCGAAAGACAAGAGAGCTTTACGCGCCGCAGCTCCGTTGCATTCGACGTTGTCGCACGACATGACTGTGAAGGGCTTGGCCCCACTCTTCATGCGGCGATTCGCGGCCTCGGCCAGATAGCCCAGGAAGGTGCGGGGCTGCAGCGGGTGTGCCAGGTCAAACTGAATGTCGGGGTGCTGATCGATGAACGCCCCGGAACCAGCGTCAATGAAATATCCGCCCTCGGTGACGGTTAGCGAGACGATCGAACACTCGGGCGAACTCATGCGCTCCACAACCAGATCCTGAGCGTCGGGCGCATAAATGTGCTCCATGATGGAGCCGACGATGCGCAGTGTTCTCTGCTCCGCGTTCCTGATGAGCAGGCTGTACAGGTGGTCCTGGTTGGCCAGTGCCGCATGGATCTTCACGTCCCGGGGGAGCAGGCCGATGCCACATTCAGCCCAACGCGCCGTCTCGCTGTGCCCGAGCAGGTCGTCGAGATACACGGCAAGATGCGACCGATTGAATCCTCCGGCGCCAATATGTACGATCCCGGGGACCAGGGCGCTGCGATCATACTGGGGCACGGTT
>JAPKZC010000429.1 GCA_026394025.1 Candidatus Solibacter sp. | reverse complement strand
TGAATAGAGATTGCCGCCGTCGAACGCCAGCATATCGAGAAACCAGCGCTGCTCGGAGGCAGGAGTCTGCGCCTCGTCCTGGTGATAGCTGGGGTGCTTACTGGTGGTGCTGCCATAGTCGAGCCCACGTACGCCCGCAAAGTAAGGAGAATCGTCGATCACCAGCGAGAGCGGCTCGTTCAGGTGATCGATCACCCGCCCGAAAACTACCGCCCAACCGGGGCCGTATTCCGTAATGCGCCCCAGCGGTCCGGCGTCCGCGTGACCGCCGCCATCCCAATAGTTGTCGGCCACTACGTCGCGGTTCGTGGTGTCCTGCCCGTGCGGGTCTTTGAGGAATTTCCAATACGTCAAGTGAAATCCCGCTTTGCAGCCCGCCCACACAATGGTGCCGGCGGGAAATGCCTTCGCAGGGCTGGCGCGGGTGACGGTCCAGACGCGCTGGCCGTTGGGAAGCTGCGCAATACCGGTAATCCGCACCGATTCCGTGGAACTGGAGCCGATAATAAAAACATCACCCACCGCGGCATCCTGCCGGATCGGATCCCCGGCCGTTGCCAGGCTCACGGGTTCTCCGTCCACCGTGATCGTCGTGTCGCCGGGCGCGACGGCGTTACTCAGCTTGGTCGCCATGGGCGCCGTGCCCACCGCTCCGCTGGAATCATGGAGTTGCTGGAAATTCAATCCAATTAGCGGATTCCCAGGGATCATTTGAATGTTGTGCAAGGCACACCAGCGTGTCGTCGGCGCACTAAAGACGTTCATCGCCGCAACCACGCGGGGGCACGCATCGCCGGCGGTACAGTTGGCCGTGATCGGCCGCCCGTCGCCGCCGTAAAATGCGCCGATCCATCCATACGAATCCTGAATGCTTCGACCGCATTGAATCAGCGCGTATTGTCCCGGACCGGCAACCGGGGAATTACATGCATAATACCGGTCGTCAAAGGACGGATCGAATTCCTTCATGAGTTGGTTTCCCGAGACCGCGCTGTATTGCACGCCCGGCGACATCGGGATCGCGTCGTTGTTGGCCGCGGGGCGAAAGTTGCCGGTATAAGTGGTCTGGTAAGTCTTACCGCCGGTCGTATAGTAAAGCGACAAGTCGCTCCCGTTGACGCCCGTGCCTACATATGGGATCAGGCCCAGATAGAGCGCGTCGCCGGTAGCCGGCACGATGAAGTACAAGAGCCCCCATTGCAGGCCGTAATCGGGGAAGACGCACAAATACCCGCGCTTGGATTGCGACGGCCCGGTGGGCGATGCCGAGCACATGCGATTGAACCCCCCGTAGCTGAGGAAGGCGCCGGCATATCCATACGACCGGTTGCCGGTTTCGGCATCCAATGATACGCGCTTCAGAAGCGCCCCCGTCTGTGGGTCTACAATCGTCTGGGTGCGGTCCTGCAACTGCGTCGGAATCATCCATTGGCCGGGATTGCTCTCATCCACCTGGGGAACATCGTTATACGTCATTCCCAGAGGGATGTTGGCGGTAGTGAACGAACCGGCCGCAACCGCCGATCCGCAGGCGACCCGGTAGTAATGAGTCGTGTAGGTTTCGAGCGCGCGGGAATAGTTCTTGCCATCGGAAGCCGGCTGAGTGATGCGCTTGCCGACCACGAAAACTCGGCTGGTCTGAGCAGTGATGGCCTCCGGCCGCGTGTCCTGGTCCGAACCGGGAAAGAGCTCAGGGTCCACGTCGCGCACCAGCGGCGTCAATGAGCTTTGCTGCGACACCTTTACGGTACAAGCGCCGCCATTGGGAGCGGAATAGGCAAGCACCGCCTGGGTGTTGGTTGTCCCGACAATCCTGACTCGGAATGGATCTCCGCGGAACAAACGCTGCCGGGCGCCGGGACCAGGGGGCTGGGGATAGCCGGGTGCGCCGCCACCGTGAATCAGCAGGCAACATGCGAAGACCCAAGCCGCCGTCCGCATGCCCCCAAGAAGAAGGAGGGCGCCATCGCCAAACGCCCGCATCTCGCCCATGATTCCTATTGGAGCACGGCCCCCCGCTCGGGCGATGTCTGGAATCGTCCACAGCGCGAGCCGGCGGGGCCTGTGAAACGCGGTCTATTCAGGCGTTCCGGACTCCACCAGCACCAGCCCCGAAGGGAGTTCCTCTCCGAAGATGCGGCCCAGCGTCCGGTCGTCCTCTTCCTCGCCATCGAGTACCGCCAGCAGGCGCTCGGAATGCGGCAGGGTTTGCAGCTTACTCCTCACCGAATCGTGTGTGGCGGCGGGAAGGTCGCGGGTGGGGTCTTCGGTACGGCGCGCCATCCCGGCCAACGCGTCGCCGGCGGCCGGGATGCCCCGCAGCGCTTCCACCCAGCGCGAGACCGTGGCAGGCGGGATCACCAGGTTGATTGGTCCGCAGAAAAGCTTGCGAGCGCCCAGCCGGCCCAGGCACCAGAGTTCGCTCTCCTTGAAATCGCCGGCTTTGACACGCTTCACCAACGCTTCGCCGAGTTCGGTCTTGGTGCCCAGCGGCAGCAGTTCCAGGCTGGCGGCGCAGCGCCACATTTCGCGCAACAGGGAAGGATTGATGCGTTGTGGCTTTTTGACGCCGCGCGGCAGCAGGAAGGCGGAAAGCCGCTGGTAGACATCGGTCTGCTGGTTGCGATTGAGTCCACCCGCCACGCGTCCCCAGAAAATCCACCAATCGATTTCGCACTGCACCTGATTCCCGTAGGTCAGGCCGGCCGCGTAAACGCGGCGCGCCTGCTCGATGCGGAAATCGTCACCGGGGTGGCCGAAGCCGGGGCGCAGGCAGAAGCCCGCCAGATTCAGCCAACGGATCTCGTACGCCGGGCTCTTCTTGCGTCCGTCGGCCGCGGCCAGGAAGGCGCCGGCCATCTGCCGGATTGAGGTAAGCGGCCAACTGTTCTTGCCGAGTCCCATGGCCTGTTCGAGTTTCGCCGGGACTTCCTCGGGCGCGACCGGCGATTTCGCCGAGGGCGAGAACACCGCCTCGATCAGTTCCAGCGAGCGTTTCAGCGCCTCCTCGCTGACCACCGCCGCGGCCTTGCGCTCTAATGGCGCTACCTTCGCCTGCTTGCGCAGCTCGAATTGCAGGCGCCACCGGTTGTCGCTGATCTTGGATTCGCACCAGCTTTCGAGTGTGCCGATCTCCGTCAGGCGCGCGCCCAGTTTCACGGGGATCAGGCGCTCCTCCACCTTCTTGCCGAAGCGGATCACCGCGTTGAGCGGTGCGTGCATGTGCAGCCCGGCATCGGTGGTGTCGAATTCCAGCACCTGCCCGAGCGCGTCCTCGGTGCGCGTCAGAGAACTGTACAGGCGGAACGACACGGGGCGGTTGGCCACCAGTTGCAGCGCGTCGTTATCAATCTCCAGCGCCGCGCCTTCCTCGGCGCCCCGCGGCACCAGGCACACTGCCGGGAACTTGCCCTCGCGCGCCTCGCCCAGCCCGATGTAGTACGTACGCGGCAGCCCGCCGCGGACTAGCACGCCGCTGCCGGTGGAGCGCACGTAGGAGTAGTAAGCCGCGCCGCGCGCCACCGCCAGATCGAGATCGGTATTCTCGAGAATCTCCGGGCGCCGAGCATACCAGTGGCCCACCACTTCGGCCACGCGCTCGCGCAGAATCTCTGGGATGAAGAAGCCGCCGTTGAACAGAATGGCGTCGGGAATCTGTCCCGTGGGCTCCAGGAATTCGTTGAGGTGGCGCGTCACCGCCGGGTCGGAGACGTAAGGCAAGCCGAGTTCGCGGAAGAGGCTGCGCTTCTCGTCTTTCGGTAGTTCGCCGCGCTCGCTCATCGGCAGGAAGCCCTCGAGCGCCAGTTCCAGCGCTTCCTCGCGCAGGATTTCCGTCTTCAGCGATTTGCCGATCAGCGACGAGCCGCTGCCCAGCACCGTGATCTCCACGGACTTCAGGTGCGCATCGTTGAGCAGCTTCTCCTTGGCGGCGGAGCATTGGCGGCGCAACCCGCTGCGCTGCCGGATGGAGAGCGGCACGCCCAACTTGCTTTCCACCAGCCAGGCGAGCGTAAGATCGAGGTTATCGCCGCCCAACAGCAGGTGCTTGCCCACGGCGGTGCGCGTGAAGTTGACCAGGTCGCCCTCGCGTGACACGCGGATCAGGCTGAAATCGCTGGTGCCGCCGCCGACGTCGCAGACCAGCACGATCTGACCGTCGAACAACTTCTTGCGCGAGGCGGCCAGGTTGTTGGCGATCCAGGAATAGAAGGCCGCGGCGGGTTCCTCCAGCAGCGTGAGTTTTTCGAGACCGGCATCGCGCGCCGCCATCACGGTGAGTTCGCGCGCCTCTTCATCGAACGACGCGGGGACGGTGAGGACAATCTCCTGCTCGGCGAGCGGCGTGCCCGTGGCCTTGTCCCACTCCTCGCGGAACTTGGCGATGATGCGGGAGGAGACCTCCACCGGCGAGAGTACGCGCCCCGTCTCCTGCGAATCCCAGGGGAGGATTTTGGCGGTGCGATCGACATCGGGATTGGAGAGCCACGATTTCGCGGAGTGGACCAGGCGGGTGGGCACGAGCGCCCCCTGCTCGCGGGCGTAGACGCCCACGGGTTGGCCCTCTTCCAGATAGAGGAACGAGGGCAGGGTGCGGCGCGCCTCGACGCGTCCCGCGGCGACCAGTTGGGGCGTCTCGAAAATGTGCAGGGGCGGAAAGTCGCGATCTTCCGCCTCGCGTGGGTCGATGTATGCCAGGGCGGAATTGGTAGTGCCCAGGTCGATGCCGATTTTCATGCTAGTTCCAGCTTACGTGAGGGGAAGGGCGAGATGCTATGCGCGCAGTCCGGGCACCCGAGTTCTCGCCAGCGCAACACGTCGTCGGCTCAACCCTCTCCGATGAGCGGCACGGCTTCGGCGCGGGCAGCCCCCGCAAGATCGCGATCGAGCGTTGCCAGCGGCAAGCCTTCCCGGCGGGCTAGCTCCAGGTAGGCGGCAGCATATACCGACAGCCGGTGTGCCCGTGCCAGCCGGAGCACTTCGGCTTCCACCGGAACGCGATCCACGCGGATCGGCAGGCGGGCAAGGTCTCGAAGAAAACCAGCCGTGCCGGACTCGGTGATTCGTTTCCCGCGCTCGTTGACCACCAGGATGTTGCGAACCTCAAACCACCAAAGGCTGGGCACGACGGCTTCTTCCGTACGCGCTCTCCGCAGGGCCAGATCCGCCTGTGGATGATCCTCATCTTCAAACGCCCAGCAGGCGGTAACCGATGCGTCGAGCACAAAGGCCATCAGTACTTGCGGCCCTCCTCGCGGGCGGATCGAAGCTCCTTGAACGTGATTTTGCCGTTTTGTTTGCGCCGGGCCATGATGCCCTCAATCGCGCTGTCGATCTCTTCTTGCCGTCGATTGACTTCCGGCACGATTCTGGCGATGGCGCGTCCGTGGCGCGTAATGATCAGGGTTTCGCCCCGCTCCACATCGTCCAGAAGTTGAGGGAGATGGGTTTTTGCTTCAGAGGCTTGTATTTCGCGCATACTTTTAGACCAGTCGATTAGACTAGTCTAAGTATACCCTCGAATTGGGCGACCGTTAATCGGTCCTACCGCTCGCCTGGGTAGAGCGCGGCGATGCCGACCCGCTCCGCGCCCGCCGGCGATTCCAGAATTTGCCCTGCTTCCAGCAGGCGCTTGCGCAGCGCCGCGTAGTCCACGGATTGCACGTCGCTGCCGGAATCCATCGCCATCACCGCGGCCATCGCGGAGGTCTGGCCGAGGATCATAAACACCGGTTCCATGCGGATGGAGCCGTAGGCGATGTGCGATGCGGCCAGACACACCGGCACAAAAAGATTGGCGGCTTCGCCCTTGCGCGGCACGATGGAGCGGTAGCTGATGGGGTATGGCGAGAAGCCGCCCACCTGCACGTTGCCTTCGTTGCGCACGTAGCCTTCGGGCGTGATGTAGCGCTGCGTGTTGTGCGAGTCCATGCCGTAGGCGCCCATGCCCACGGAATCGCGCGCCGTTTCGCGCGCCGTCACGTGGTGCTCTGTCATCACCACCTCACTCACCATGCGGCGCGCCTCGCGGATGTAGAGTTGGGTGGGGAAGTGGTTATTCTCCAGGAACTCGTCCTTCGGCCAGCCCCACCGGAGATAGTATTTACGCAGCGCCAGGGGCACGCGTGCGTGGTTCTGCATGGTCCACAGGTAGCCGCGCGTGAACACTTCGTGATTGCGGATAATGCGCTGGCGCGTGGCGTAATCGCCCTCAGGATAGTCCCAGTTCATGCCGATGTAATCCGTGGAGACGGCGCCGTGATTGTTGGTGTCGGTCTTGGCGTTGGGCAGGGGATCCCACTTCGACTCCGGCGGATGGTATTGCCCGGATTCGGCGTAGCGCAGGGTGCGCCGGGATAAACCGGCATGTTGTAGCGAATGAAAAAGTCGTACAAGAAAGG
>JAPKZC010000355.1:3823-9971 GCA_026394025.1 Candidatus Solibacter sp. | reverse complement strand
ATTACATCGCGCTGGCGTCGCCAAGGCGGAGATCGCCCGCCGGCTCCAGGTCGGGCGCACTTCAGTACGCCGAATCCTGGGCGATTCCTCCCAGAAATAGGTCCTCTCGCCTTCCTTACGCAGGCTTACCGAAAGGACACTCTCGATTGCAACTCCGCTAAGTCCATCAGAAACGTTCGCATCGCCAAAAGTCTTTCTCTACCAAGCTCGACTTGCTGCTGGCGCGTCCATTTCACCGTCTCGATGCGATCTTGAATCCTCGGAGCTACTGCGCTCGTCAAAACGGCGCCTAAGAGCAACAGAAGGATCTTGGAGTCCCACCAAGGCGAGGCTGGCGGCGGGCGCCTGGTTCGTGAAACATCTCGCCTCAACTGCGCAATAGCGGTGACCACGCTTCGATATCGATGCGAAAAAGGCGCCAAGGATCGTCCAGCCCCCCTCTTGCCCTGAGCCGGTATTCGGTTTTGGGCTCCTGTCCAGCGTTGATTGTACACCCAAACGCCTCCCTTGCAGGTGTGCTTTTCATTCTCTCAGTGCAAGCGGTGTCCCGCTGTCGGCGGGCTTTGGAGAAGATTCAAGCCGGTGGCCCCTTGCCGCGAACGCGGCGCCTAAGATATGAATTGCCGGGTAGTTCTTGAGAACTACACTACCGGGCGTAGTATCCGGTCTTGGCGCGCACCGTAAGTCCGGGCTGCTTCGGCTTGATCACGATCTTGTGGAAGGTATTGTCGCCCGGAGGATTGGAGGTGTGATAGGCGAGCTCGAACGAGGAGCGCAACTGCTCGTCGATCTGGCCGAAGCCATCGAGCAGGCCCTTGCCCTGCCCATCGAAACCGGTTCCGCCGGTCTCCCGCGCGATCCGTTCCATAACGCTTGTGCCGTACTGATTGCGGGCATTCGGGCGGCCATTGCGCACCTCGGTATAGCGGATGGTGAAGAGCAGGACATCGTTGGCCTGCGCCGCTTCGATGGCCTCCATCATGTGATGCGCGCTCGCATTGTCCTCGCCATCGCTGAAGACGATGAGGGCGCGGCGTCCGCGCTCGATGTTCTGCATCATCTGGGTGGACGAGTAGAAAATGGCGTCGTAGAACGCGGTGCCAAGCACGCGGCGCTCACGCGGCCCGAGCAGCGGGAAGTCCTCGACACTCTTGCTTTTCTCGAACACTTTGAGCGAGTCCACCAGAGCCTTAGGCGAGTTCGTGTAGTCGCTCATCAGGCGCAGGTTGTTGCCGAAGCAGACCAGAAAAGCCCGATCCTCGGCCCGCAGCACGGTCTTGAGAAATGTCTGGAGGTCGTTGTGATGAGGTTTGAGGACACTCTGCTGGCTGCCGCTCACATCCATAATTAAACCCAGGGTGAGGGGGACATCCGTGCTGCGGGCGAAGAAGGAGATCTTCTGCGGCACTCCATCCTCGGTAATCTCGAAGTCGTTTTGGGTCAGGTTGGCGACCAGGTTGCCCTTCTCGTCGCGGACGGAGAAG
Source organism: Candidatus Solibacter sp. (assembly GCA_026394025.1). GTDB lineage: Bacteria > Acidobacteriota > Terriglobia > Bryobacterales > Bryobacteraceae > Solibacter. The sequence goes on along the minus strand of JAPKZC010000355.1, from coordinate 8,487 downwards.
CCGACGTTGACCAGGCTGACCTGGACGCGGATCGGCGCCAGCGTCTGTGCGCGGCCAAGCAGGGGCGCGGCGAGCGCGGCCAGACACACTACCAGCGGCAGTCTCATTACCATTACCATACGCCCGCACGAGACGGTGAGTTGCGCGAATTTCGGGAAAGTTCCACCATGGTGGCGCATTCACCGCCGCGGCATACCGGGTAGTGCCGCATGATATGCTTGGCGCTGATGCATGAGGGATCGAAAATGCGGCTGACCGACCGAAAGGATATCGGGGTGGGTCTGCCTAACGGCACGATCGTTTATCACGTCGGGTGCCTGGTGGAAGAGCACGCGGACGGCAGCATTACGTTGCACGGCAGGGCGGAAGACGTTCACTACCCGCGGGAGCAGTATACGAAGTGGTTTGTGGACGACACGCAGACTGACGAGAAGCGATAAGCATTCGCCGTGGATGGTGCGCGGCGGAGTGTTCCCGCTCAGGCATGTCGTATGGCATTGCCGGGTCTGGCCGTTGCATAATAGTGCACATGACTTCGAGACGCGAGTTTCTGCAGGCGACTTCGCTAGGGGCGGCGCTCAGTGCGGCCGGCCGCTCGGCGCAATTGAAGACCCTGGCCGTTCAGCTTTATACGGTGCGCGGCGTGCTGCCGCAAAAACCGCAGGAGACGCTGAACGCCATCCGCGACATTGGCTACCAGGAAGTGGAAGCCACCTACGCCTTACTGGAAGGGATGTGGCCCGCGCTCCAAAGCAGCGGCCTCAAACCGGTGAGTATTCACTTGGATTCCGCAATGGTCACCAAGGGCAAGGCGGACGACCTGAGCCCCATCTTCGACAAGTTGAAGCAGCGTGGCTTCCAGTACGCGGTGATGCCGTACGTGCCGGAACCGGAGCGCGGCGGGATCGACGTGATCAAGGGCCTCGCGGACAAGTTCAACCGGGCAGCGGAGAAATGCCGCGCCGCCGGGATGAGCTTCTGCTATCACAACCACGCCTTCGAGTTCGCCACCGAGAAGGGCGAGACGCTATTTCAGGTGTTGCTGGACAATACCGATAAGAAGCTGGTCGGTATCGAGTTGGACACGTTCTGGGTGAGCGTGGCCGGCGTGGATCCCGCAGTATTCATCACGAAGATCTCCGGCCGTGTCCCCCTGATTCACGTGAAGGACAAGGCCGAAGGCACGCCCGTGATGTTCAAGGAAGCCGTGCCGCGGACGGCGTTCAAAGAGGTCGGCAGCGGGGTCATGGACATCCCCAAGATCCTCCGCGCGGCGGCGAAGGCCGGGGTGAAGCACTACATCGTGGAGCAGGACCAGACGCCGGGCGACCCGGTGGACAGCCTGCGGCAGAGCTACGCGTATTTGTCTAAGTTGAGTTACTAAGACGCCCCAAAACCCGCGGCATTAGCGGAAAGATAGAGGGAATTGGCTTACGACTCCATCTTCTCCTGCATGTCTTCCAGGGAGATGCCGGCGGTTTCGGGGAACACCAGCAAGACTACGAAGAACTGGACTACGGTCATCACCGCGAAGAAGACGAACGGGGCGGGGCGGGACAGGTGCGCGACCAGGGGGAAGGTGAACGCGATGATGGCGTTCATGATCCAGTGAGTGAAGCTGCCGAGGCTCTGGCCCTTGGCGCGAACCAGGTTGGGAAACACTTCGCTGAGATACACCCAGATGACGGCGCCTTGCGAGAAGGCGAAGAAACCGATGAAGCCGATGAGCAACCAGACCAGGAACTGCTCGCCCTTTCCGGTGGCAAAGATGACGGCCACTCCGGCCAGACAGACGGCGGTTCCGGCGGCGCCGGTGAGCAGCAACTTCTTGCGGCCCAGGCGGTCGATCACGCTCATCGCGACCATGGTGAAGAGCAGGTTAGTGCCGCCGATGGCCACCGCCTGCAGGTCGCTGGAGACTTTGTCGAAGCCCGCGCTCTTGAAGATATCGTTGAGGTAGTACAGAATTGCGTTGATGCCGGACATTTGGTTGAAGAAGCCAATGGCGATGGCGAGGACGATGGGACGCCGGTACTTATGGCGGAAGAGCGGTTCGACCTTGGTGCGATCCTCGGTTTCCACGGAACGGACGACATCGGCCACTTCGCGATCGGGGTCGGGCTCACCGATGCGGGTGAAAATCTGGCGGGCCTCTTCGATGAAACCGCGGCGAATGAGCCAGCGCGGGCTCTGCGGGATGCCGAAGAGGGTGACGAAGAAGAACGCGGCGGGGAGCACGGCCACGCCCAGTTTCCAGCGCCACTCTTCGGAGCCGAAACCGAGGAGGCCAATCGCATAGTTGGACAGGTACGCGACCAGAATGCCCGCCACGATATTGAACTGGAAGAGGCCGACGAGTCGTCCCCGTTTGGCGGCGGGCGCAGCGGAACCAGACGACGGCGTACCAGTTCCAGGCAAGGGCGCATCCCAGCGCGGTGACGACGTAGAGCACCGCGAGGGCCTGCAAGCACTGGCGGCGGCCGTAGCGATCACTCGGCGCGGCGGCGAACATGGAGCCGAGTACGGTGCCCAACAGGGCACTTGCCACGGTGAAGCCCAAGAGCATGGGAGTGAGCTTGTAGACGTCGGAAAGGGTGCTGGTGGCGCCGGAGATGACGACGGTGTCAAAGCCGAAGAGGAGGCCACCCAAGGCGGCGACGATGGTACTTTTCAGGAGATATCGGTTCATGGGCTGGTGGACCCAACGTCCGCATGGCATGGTATCCCGCACCACGGCAGAAGTCAAACGGCAGGCCATCTGAAGCCATCTGAAGGCGACAGCCTGCCGCGGAGCGTCAGAAGGTGAGGCGCAGCGACATCTGCTGGACGCGCGGGTCGCGCGCCGCGGTGACCTGGCCGAACTGGCCGTTGATCATGGCGCCCGTCTTGTCGAACTGCGCGGTGGTGTTGACGCTGGTGAACTGGGTGTGATTGAAGGCGTTGTACATCTCCCAACGGAATTGGAACGCGACCTTCTCGCGGAGCGGAACATTCTTGAAGAAAGTAAAATCCCAGTTGTTGGCGCCGGGGCCGCGGAAGGCGTAAACGGAGGCGGCGGCGCCGCTGCCGATCGCACCCACCGCCGGGCGGGAGAAGGCGCTGGTATTGAAGAAGCGGTCGGGCGTGCGGTCGCTGCCGGAGAGCATGGCGGCAGCGTTCATCTGCACAGTGCTGCCATCGCCTCCGCCGGTGAGATCGGCGCCATCGGACAGGCTCAATCCCACGCCGCGGGGGGTGCCGGTGGTAAATGCGGCGATTCCGGAGAACTGCCAGTTGTCCAGAGTCCAGCGGACGAGGGAGTTGTTGACCAGGCGGCTCGCCTTGGGGATGTCCCAAACCCAGTTGGCGACAAAGGTATGGGTGCGATCGCTGGCGCCCGGGCCGTAGTTCCAGAAGCGGGGATTGTTGTAGCGCGCCACGCCATCGTTATAGCCATCGCCATAGTTCATCGACTTGCCCCAAGTCCACGAAGCGGCAAATTGGAGGCCGTGGCGGAAACTGCGGCGGACCTGCGATTGCAGCGAGTGATAGCTGGAATTGCCGGCGAACCGGAAATACGGCAGGTTGCCGTAGCCGTAGTAGGGGCGGAAGAAGGCATCGGGAAGCGGCGAGTTAGTGGTCTTATCCAAATTCTGCGCCAGGAATCGCGAGCCGTAGGGCACGGTGTTGATCTGGACGGTTTGCCCGAGATGGCGCCCCAGGTTGCCGACGTAAGCAACGTCGAGTACGGCGCCGAACCCGATATTGCGTTGGATTCCGGCCGTCAGGTTGTAAGAGGAGATCAACCTGGCGTCCATTTGCATGACCTTGTTCGCGTTGGATGGCGCCAGGGTTCCGCTGGCATTCAGGAAAGTGGCGACATTGCCGTAATACTGAACGGGCACCAGTTGGATGGGCGGGTTGAAGGCCATATCGCCGGTTTGACCGGAGCGCGGCCGGGCGTTGGTATAGATGCCGGCGCCGACGCGGATGGCGGTCTTGCCGTCGCCGAAGGGGTCGTAGGCGAACCCGAACCGCGGCGCCGCCACGACGTGATTGCTCTGCATGAAGCCGGCGGGATAGCCGGCCGTCCCGGCGCGGATGGAGCCCACGTTGGGGTCGCCGCTATTGGGAACGAAGCGGCCGATGTAGGCGGCGGGCAGCAATTCGCCGGTCAGGGGGTTGAGCGCGCTGCGAACGCCCTTGGGGTCGAGGGCGGGCGAGTACAACACGGGGGCCTTGGAGCGGTCGTAGAGGGAGAGTACAAAATTGCCTCCGGCATTGTCCTTGAGCACCGTGGGGATGTCATAGGTGAAACGGATGCCGAAATCCAGCGTCAGATTCTTGCTGACCTTCCAGGTATCTTGCACGTACCATTCCAGCACCTTGTTGATGGGCCAGTAGTCCACCAGTTTGTTGACTTCCTGGTAGGTCTGGAAGTTGCCGAGCAGGGCGTTGGAGTAGGCATTGTTGCTGTCGAAGGGATTCGCCGCGGTGTTCCCGAAGTTGAAGTTGCCGGCGAAATTACTGCCGCTGCCTGCATGGTGCGCCTGTAGGTATTCGGCCCACTCGTAGTAGATGCCGGCCTTCAGGGTGTGCGGACCGGCAACCTTGGTGACGCCGTCAGAGAAGCTCACGGCGTTGGTGTAGTCGTACATCGGGAAGCGTGCGTCGAAGCCGATGCT
>JAPKZC010000355.1:0-3774 GCA_026394025.1 Candidatus Solibacter sp. | reverse complement strand
GCCGAAACTGGCGCCCGGGATCACATTCAGAGGGTTGTTGGCGGGGTACAACTGCCCGAGTTTGATACCGAGCTTGTCGCGCTGTAGCTTGGCGAGTTCGGAACCAGCGATGAGCTGGTCTTCGGTCCATCGCGCCAGGCCGACGGAGAATTCATTCACCAAAGTGGGGCTGGCCATGTAAGTGACATTGCCGGCGATGTTGGGGTTGGTGGTGTTGTAAGCCTGCACGATTCCCCAACTGTTAGTGTTGGCGGTGGAAGCCGTGCCGTTATTGTTGACGTACATGTTCATGCCGCGGAAGTAGGTGCGCCACTTTTCGGTGGGGCTGTAGTCGATGCGCAGGATCTCCTGGCGGATGGGGTTATCGATGGTGTCGGAGAGGATGTAGTTATAGTTCCCCTTGCTGACCGCACGGTTGGTGAAATTGGGTAGCGGGAACACGCCGAGCAGTTTCTGCATGTCCGCATTGATCCGGTTGGCGGGGATCGCGTTGCCGGGGAAGGCCGTGGCGTTGGTTGGGTCCTTGATTACGATCAGCGAGCCGTTAGACTGCAGGGACTGCGAGAAATCGCCTTTGCGTTCCAGATCGCTGGGCATGGTCCAGGTGCGGGTGCCGCCGGAACGGGTGTTCGGCTGCCATTCCTGGGAAAAGAAGAAGAACAGTTTGTCCTTGTTCCTGTTGAGTTTTCCGGGGATGAAGACGGGCCCGCCGAGATTGTAGCCAACGGTGTTGTAGCGATAGCGCGATTTGGCGACGCTCTGTTTGTTGTTGAAGTAGGAGTTGGCGTTAAACATCTCATGGCGCTTGTACCAGTAGGCTCCGCCGTGGAACTGACGCGTGCCGCCTTTGGTTACCACGTTGACCACGGCGCCGGAATTCTTACCGTACTCCGCCTGGTAGTTGCCCATCAGGACTTTGACTTCAGCCACGGCATCGAGATTCATCTCGTTCTCAGTGGTACCGAGTCCGCGGCTGTTGCCGACTACGCCATCCACGTTGACCGACGTGTAGTCGTTGCGGCCGCCGTTGATGATGGGGACGCCGACCGCGCCGAGGGTGGACGAACCGTTGCCGTCCTGATAGGCGACGCCGGGCAGCACTTTCAGCATGTTCATGTAGTCGCGTCCGGGCGTGGAAAGCAGCCCCATCTGCTTGTCATTGAGTACCGCGGAGCGCTCCAGGCTGGAAGTCTGGATCGGGGTGGCTTCGCTGGTCACGGTGACGGATTCTGAGACGCCGCCGACTTCGAGGGCGATGGTGCCAGCGGATAGACGCTCGCTTGCCGCGAGTACGAGGTCTTGCTTCTCCAGGCGCTTGAAACCAGCGACCTGAATGCCAACCGAGTAACGGCCTGGCAGCACGGACGGAAAGACGAAATCGCCGGAGGCGTCCGTTTTAGAGGTTAACTTGACTCCGGTCAGGTCCTGCGTGAGGACGACCGGGGCGTCCGGCACCGAACTGCCCTGGGAATCGACAATGCGACCCGAGATAACGCCGCTGGAGGTTTGCGCCAACGCGATGTGAGCCAACGGTCCGCACCACAGCAATAGGGCGAGAATGGAAAACAGGGACACGAGACGGGCGTTCATAAAGACTCCTTGCCAGATCGATAGTATCACTAAAGAGGGCTGTTTATCGGTACATATGAGGTATCCTGGCCTGGCGAAGAATGGCGGTCTGCTTGATTCTGTCCGCGCCCGGTCTGGCGGCCGATGGGCTGGCGGAACTTCCTGTGCTCAGTGGCGAGGCCGCGCGGGCCGTGCCGGCAGACTGGCTGGTCAGCCCCGTGGCGCGCAAAGCGGGGCTGTACCGCACCGGTTTCTCCAAGGAACTGGTGATGACGAACGGGCTAATCCGGCGGACCTGGAGGTTGGCGCCGGATGCGGCAACGGTAGCCTACGACAATTTGCGCACCGGCCAGGGGATGTTGCGCGGCGTCAAACCGGAGGCCGTGGTGGAATTGAATGGAGCGCGTCACGAAGTGGGCGGGCTGGGTGGGCAGCCGGACTACGCCTATCTGCGGCCGCAATGGCTGGAAAGCATGACGGCCTCGCCGCGCGCCTTTCACTTCACGCGGTTCGAAGCGGGTAAAACGGAAACGCCGTTTGCGTGGAGGCCGGTGCGGCATTCATCCAAGGGCGCCTGGCCGCCGCCCGGAGTAAGGCTGACGCTGCACTTCGAACCGCCGGCCGGGACGCTGCCGGGCGTGGAAGTGCTGGTGCATTACGAAATGTACGACGGCATTCCGCTGCTGGCGAAATGGATCTCCCTGCGCAATGGCTCCGCGCAGGAACTGACCCTGAACCGCTTCACCAGCGAATTGCTGGCCGTGGTGGATTACGAATCCACGGTGGATCACCCGCCCCTGCCCCCCGACATGCTGCACGTGGAGAGCGAGTACGCGTTCAACGGTATGGACGCGCTGAGCGCCTCGCGCGCCGTCAACTGGGTGGCGGATCCCGAGTACTCGTCGCAGGTGAATTACAGGCGCGAGTCGCCGGTGCTGCTGGAAGTGCGCCCGCCGATTGGGCCGGGCGTGGCGATCGCGCCCGGCGCCACGTGGACTTCGTTCCGCACGTACGAGCTGGCCTATGATTCCAGCGACCGCGAGCGCCGCGCCCTGGCGCAGCGCCGCATGTACCGGACGGTAGCCCCCTGGGTGACGGAGAACCCCATCTTCATGCATGTACGGCGCGCTGACGCGGCGAGTGTGAAACTGGCAGTCGACCAGTGCGCGGAGGTTGGTTTCGAGATGGTGATCCTGAGTTTCGGCAGCGGGCTCAACATGGAGAACGAGGACCCCGCTTACCTGGCGCAGATCAAGCAATTAGTGGACTACGCGCACGCCAAAGGCATCGAACTGGGAGGGTATTCGCTGCTGGCCAGCCGCAAGATCGACGCGGCGAACGACGCCATCAACCCCAAGACCGGCCAACCCGGCGGCGCCATCTTCGGCAATTCGCCGTGCCTGGGCAGCCAGTGGGGGCTGGAATATTTCCGCAAGCTACGGCGCTTCATCGAGGTAACGGGTTTCGATGTTCTGGAACACGATGGTTCGTACCCCGGCGACGTGTGCGCCTCCACCACGCACCCGGGACACCGCGGCCTCGAGGATTCGCAGTGGCGGCAGTGGCGGCAGATCGCCGAGTTCTACCGCTGGAGCCGGGGCCGCGGCGTCTATCTCAACGTGCCCGATTGGTATTTCCTGGAAGGCTCCAACAAGACCGGCATGGGGTATCGCGAAGTCAACTGGAGCCTGCCGCGCGACCGGCAGATGATTCTGGCGCGGCAGAATATCTACGACGGCACCTGGGGGAAAGCGCCCAGCATGGGTTGGATGTTCGTGCCCCTCGTGCAATACCAGGGCGGTGGCGCTGCCGCGACCTTGGAGCCGTTGGCGGAACACCTGGCGGACTACGAGCAGCACCTGGCGCAGAACTTCGGCGCCGGCGTGCAGGCGGCCTATCGCGGACCGCGCTTGTTCGATGCGGAGAAGACGAAGGCGGCGGTCGGCAAGTGGGTGGCTTTCTACAAGGCGCACCGTGAGATTCTGGACTCCGACCTGCTGCATTTGCGCCGCCCCGACGGGCGAGATATCGATGCCACGATGCACGTCAATGCGGGCGCACGGGAGAGAGGTTTGGCGATGGTCCATAACCCTCTGGACCAGGCGGTCTCGCGGACCTTGAAGCTTCCGCTGTACTACACGGGCCTGGTTACCACGGCGCGTGTTCGGGTTGGGGACGGTGCGGCGAAGACTTACCGCCTCGACC
>JAPKZC010000282.1 GCA_026394025.1 Candidatus Solibacter sp. | reverse complement strand
CCTTGTGATATTCCCCGGTAGCCACCGTCAGCAGGACCTGCCACTCTTCCAGGCGCTTGTCTTTGTACGCTTCCATGGCCTTGGAGTAGTTCAGGTCGCCGGTCAGGCGGTGGGCATCGAAGGAATTCGGTTCGTGCTTCAGCAGATCCTTGATCAACTTCTCGGCCTCGCCCAAGAACTGTTTGTCGGTCCTGGCGGCGGCCAGATAGATCTCAGACAGCCTGACGACGGCATCCCAATGATCGGGCTGATCGGGCGGAACCAGTTCCACCGCCCGGCGCAGCGCGGGCACGGCGGTGCTCATCTCGTTCATCCGGAGGCTCACCAAAGCGAGTTTGTAGTACGCCGCCCCATATTTCGGATCGCGTTTGAGAGCGTTCCGGTATTGGATCGAAGCCTCTTTGTAGCGTTCCTTCTCGAAATACTTGTTGCCGCTCTCCAGGTAACGTCTCTTAACGACGTTGGGATCGCGACTGCACGACGCCAACGCCACGAGAACTGCCAGCACGACCGCAACTAATCGGATGGAACGCATGGACTCCTCACACGACTGGTTCTACTACGCTTTGCGCCAGACACAACACTGACGCCACACTCCGGCGCACAGGATCGCGAATGTACAGTATTATACCAGCACCAGGAAAAGCGCCGATTCCTACTGTCCCTACTCGACCCAGACCTGCGGCACGTTATTTCCCGTGGTGGGACTGCTGACGCCGCCGATTTTCAGGGTGATGGGCAGGGCTTCGCCTTTGATGTGGGCTCCCGGGATGCGGCAATTGATCTGGTAGACGCCGATGTAGCCAGGCAGCAGGCCGCTCCAATCCACGATAATGGCCGCTTCCTTGATCAGAGGATTTCCAAAATACAGCGAAACCGGGGCCGTCACGGCCAGGGGAGTGGAGGGCGAGGGGGTACCGACGGTGACTCGTCCGCCGGTGGTGACGCCCAGCCCGGTGGCATATAGGGTGAGCCTTTCGTCGCGCTTCCCAGGGCGATCTCTACTGACCCGCGCGCCGTCGGCGTGGTAGAGCGCAGCGCCCTGTGTGTCGAGGAAAACCGCTGGAGCGTATTTAGAGACCGTAACATTGACGGAAGACGACGCGGTCTGCCCGGAGAGCGAACGCACCACCAGCGGATACCGTCCCGCGGCCAGGGTGGGAGGCAGTTGGGCATTGATTTGGCTGGGTGAAGTGGCCAACAGCGACAGCGGCGTATTGTTGAGCGTGACGCAGGCATCGCCCAGCAGGGTGGGCAGGGGCGAACTGGCCGCCGAGGCAGCCGAAGCCAGGTTGGCGCCGAAGATGGAAATCAAGCCGCCGGGAGCCACCGCGCCCAGATAGTTGGCGGTATTCACCACTCCGTTTGCCGGGACTTGCGGGAGGTTCCGGCTGGTGGAAGCCTCCAGCGGAATCACGCTCAGGCCCGGACGCCGTCAGGACGAAGGCGGTGGTACCGGCCGAATCCAGCACCATGCCGCGGCCAAGGACGTTGACGCGGGCACCGGCGCGGGCGACGGCCGAAGTGATCTCGAGCGCGCCGGCGGTAGCCGTGGTGCGCTGGGTGTTCAGGTCGACAACTTCGACGAGGCCGGTGTCCGCAGGCACGGCATTGGCGGCAGTCACCGGGATGCTGAAGCGCGCGTAGCTGGCCCCACCGACCGCGGCGACGGCCGCGACCGGCCGCCCGGTGGACGCGGGACCACCCGGCGAGGGCAATCCGCCACCACCGATGGGGCCGGTACCGGAGGAGCTAATCGGCGTCAGTGCCTGGTTCAATACCTGGTCGTTCACCAAATAGTACTGGCCATTCGGCCCGGCGGCGACGGGACCGTAGTAGCCGGTAATCGGCGCGGGGACGACGCTGCGCGCGGCGACGAAATCGTCGTCGGCCGCGCTATAGAGGAACGCCGTGCCGTTGCCCGCCAGGATCAGCACGAAGCTGCCCTCCGGGGTGGATACCATGGTTTGCGGAGCGGGAAGAGAACGCGCGGCGCCGAAGACGTTGGTGTTCAAGGCGCGCGGCGTAACCTTATCTCCGACGATTTTCCACAGCGTGCCGTCGCTCATGATGACCTGGGGACCGCGCTGGCTGCCGGCGAGGATGGCGGGAGTGATGAGGCCGAAGCCGGCATTGAATGGTAAGGGAGGAAACAGCACCCGGCCGGTGACTTTGCCTTGAGCGAGATCCACCACGCTGATTTGCTCGCCGCCGCCAGAGGCGACATATAGGGTGTTACCGTCGTTGCCGAATGCCATGGAGCGGGGCAGTTGGGCCACCGGGATGGGGTTGAGAAACTGGCGCCGCTGCATGTCGAAAACTTCCAACCGGTTGAGCCCGGGATTGGCGATATAGATCCGCTGGCGGGCGGTGTCGCCCAGCATGTCGGCGAGGCCGGAAGTGCTGGCGCCCCAATCGATGGGCAGAATGGCGCCCCTCGATTCGGTATTGCGGTTATTTTGAAAGACGCGCAGCGAAGGGATGATGTTGACGGCTTCGGAGGCCTGGATGAGCAACTGATCGGCCGCGGCCGTACCCAGAGTACGCGCTGCCCCGGCACTGAATTGGGCGGTAACATCGGCGCCGTAGGTCTTCGCCGTGGCCCGCACGGTGGCGGTGGTGGTGGTGGTGGCGAGCGCCTGCACCGTAACGGTAATTCGGCCGCCGCCGACATTGCGCACCGGAATAGTGGCCGAGTTCTGGGCAGCCGTGAGGCCGCACTGGTCGTTGGCGAGCAGGGCCACGGTATAATCTGGCATGGCGAGCGGCTGATTGCGCAGGGTGCCAATGGGTAGCACCATGAAGCCGGATTGCGAGATGGCATAAGCCGTGGCGCCGTCGCTGGTGATGACCATTTTCCCGCCCAGGTTCTCCTGGAGCTTGATACCCAACTGGATCAGCATGGTGTCCGGCGTGTTGACGGTCATCTGGCTGGTATTGACGGGCGCGGCGGGCACGGCGGTGGGGACGATATTATAGGCCGCCAGCAGAGCCGAGCCGTCGGGCGTGAAGACTGCCCCGCCCTGGTTGGTCTGCACGTTGAAGTTGGCGGTGGCAGGGAACGCGTAAGGCGAGTTGACCACGTTCTGCTGGGCCAGGACGGACAGCGTCTGGGTGTCGAAGAGCATGGGTCCGCTGAGGAACTTGCTGCCGTCCGGGGAGACGGCCAGGGTGGGCGAAATCGTGGGCACCACGCGACTGGCGAGTACGACGGAAGAAGCCACATCGAAGACGAACACGGTGCGGGTGGCGGCCTGCAAATTGACGCCGACGATCCGCTTGCCATCCTGCGATGCCTGCAAGCGGCTTTTGCCGGCGAGATACATGATGCCGTTGGGCGGCGGGAGGGCGGGCGCCACAGGCGCCGGGGGGGCGACGGATACCGGCTGGGTCTTCCCGGTGACCGGGTCATAGGTGATCAGCACCTCCTGCCCTGTACCGGTGCCGATGGTGGAGATGAGCACCAGCTCGTTGAACCCGACCGCGACGCCCTGCGGTTTGGCATCCAGCCCCTTGGAAACGGACGAAAAGCTGGTGGAGTTGAGGTCGATGATGTCGAGCGCCGCATCGTCGTAACAGGTTACGTAGAGATATCGGCCGGACCGGGACATGGCGAGGGCAAGCGGCGTGGCCTTGACCCTGATGACGTTGGTCTGGCGCGGCGGGCTGACATTAGTGGCGTACACTTCCACTGTGTTGGAGTAGGTGTTCAGCACGTAGAGACGGCGGCGCGCTTCGTCGATCACCAGATCCGCCAGCGGCTGGGCATGCGGAACCACCGTGCCAAAGGTAGCTGCAAGGCACGGCAGGGCGCTCAGAACAAGCAGCAAGGGCCGAAAAACTGACATTGGTTTAACTCAATATAACCCATTGGGGGTAGGGAAGTTGCGCGCCACCTGTCCGACGGATCGGGGGGTATCCGGCACCAACAAGGATTGGACGATTGGG
>JAPKZC010000129.1 GCA_026394025.1 Candidatus Solibacter sp. | reverse complement strand
CACAAGGTTGCACCGAGCAGCAGCAGCACTACCGAGACCGCCGCCATTTGTTGGATCGCTTCCATTCAAGTCCTCCCATCCAACGGAGAATTCACCGTTTTACACGTCAGAAGTCGTCCCTGAAGTCGGTGATGCGCACGCCGAGGGAGTTTTCGATCACCACGATCTCACCGGAGCCGCACAACACGCCACCGATGTAGATATCGATGTTCTCGCCCGCGCTTCGCGACGTGCCGATCACGCAGCCCTCTTCGAGTTGCAGCACTTCACGCATCGTCATTCCGCGCCGATCGAGTTCGACTTCGATATCGACCGGCACATCTCCGAGCGGCGCAATCTCTTCCTGAGGAGTCATCTTCTTCCTGCAAGTGATCGGCAGTTCGCGGACAAAGGTTTAGGGTCGCTCTCCTCGACCAGGACCTGGGGCGGCGTAAGGCTCCCCTGTGCATTCGTCCGCCCTCCGGTGATCCACCCGGGGTATAATCGCATCCGGGGGAAATTCAGAGGATGGCCAAAATCAGAAACTACGCGCCCGGTTCATTCTGCTGGGCGGAACTTGCGACTACCGATGCGGCGGCCGCGAAGCGGTTCTACGGGGAGATGTTCGGCTGGACCGCGGTCGATGTCCCGATGCCAGAAGGCGTCTACACGCTCTTTCAATCCGGCGGCGACGATGCGGCAGCCGTTTACGGCGCACCCCCGGGCGTGCCGGTCCATTGGGGCGTCTATTTCTCGGTGGCCGCCGCCGATGAGTCGGCGGCGCAGATCGAGCCGTGCGGCGGGAAGCTCATTGCCGGACCGTTTGACGCCCACGACGCGGGCCGTATGGCGGTCGCCCAGGATCCGCAAGGTGCGGTGTTTTCGGTTTGGCAGGCCAACCGGCACATCGGCGCCACCCACGGCGGACCGCTGGGCCAGGTGGTGTGGCCGGAACTGGCGACCACCGATCCCGAGGGCGCGGCCGCGTTCTATACCCGTCTGTTCGGCTGGCAAACGAGACCCGAAACTGGTGTGGCGGAAGTGCCCTATACCGAGTGGGTGAACGGTGGCGCAAGCATCGGCGGACTCCTGCCCATGAAGGGCGATGAGTGGCAGGGTGTCCCGCCACATTGGACGATCTACATAACGGTGGCCGATTGCGACGAACGCGCCGCCCGGGCAGGGCAACTCGGCGCCAAGATCTGCGTGCCTCCCATGGATATCCCGAACGTGGGACGCTTCTCGGTGCTTGCCGATCCCGAGGGCGCGGCGTTCGCCATCATTCAGATGACGGCTATGCATCATCCGGCTACCGGCTGAAGCCCGGCCCACGGACTCAGTGATTACGCTCCAAGCCCGTGGAGATCAGGTCGGCCAAGCCCAGGCCGCCTTGCTGGGCCAGGACGGCGGCGAATTGCTGCTCGGCATAGTCCGTGGCACATTCGGCGGAGGAGTCCTCGCCGCTGCCCAGCCACCCCGAGCCGCTCTGGCGCTCGGTCCGCAGAATCTGTCCCATTAGGAGAGCTTCGAATTGCTGCGCGGCCTCGCGCACCTTTTCCGGAGTCTGCGATTTGGTGGCGCCGGCCGCGGCGGACAAGACCGAAGAAATCGACATGTCGCTCATCAGATCACCTCTATTTCCGCTTCGAGCGCACCGGCGGCGCGCAGGTTTTGCAGGATCGCAATCACGTCGCGCGGAGTGGAGCCGATGGCGGCCAGCGCGCGCACCAACTCTTCGACCGTCGCACCCTGTTTCAACACGACGTTGCGGGCCTTTTCTTCCTTCACTGCGACACTCGTCTGCGGCACCACTTCGGTAGTGCCCCCAGCCATGGGGTTGGGTTGCGAGACCTGCATCACGGTCTGGATCTCGACACTGAGATTGCCATGCAGGATGGCCACCGGAGATACGCGCACGTCCTTCCCCAACACGATGGTGCCGGTGCGTTCATTGATGACCACGCGTGCCGGGCGGTCGGCCTCGACCGCGAGGTTCTCCAGTTCGGAGATGAACTCCGTGACGCGGGTGCTGTACTCGCCGGGTACCACGACGCTCACCAGACCCGAGTTGTCAGCGTGCGCCACAAGTTTCTCGGCCTTGAACTTCTGGTTCACGGCTTCCACAATGCGGGTTGTGGTGGTGAAGTCCGATTGACGCACCTGGAGGCGGATGGTGCCCTTGGGAGCAACCGACGGCGCGCCGCGCTCCACCGTGGCCGCGCCCAGTCCGCGCCCGACCGTCGGATGGTTGACGGTCTGGGTGCTGCCACCCTTGCCGCTGGAGAATCCGCCGGTCATGACCGGACCCTGGGCGGTGGCATAGACTTGGCCATCGGCGCCGCGCAGTGAGGTGAACGCGAGGATGCCGCCCTGCAGGTTGTTGGCGTCGCCGATGGCGGCAGCGGTAATGTCGAGATGCATACCGGGTTGCGCGAAAGGCGGCAGCGTCGCCGTAACCAGTACCGCGGCCGTGTTGGCCACCCGGATCGCGGCGGGCGACACAGAGACACCCATCCGCTCCAGCAGGTTGGTCAGGCTCTGCGCCGAAAACAGGGCCTGACGGCGATCACCCGTGCCCGCCAGACCGACTACCAACCCGTAGCCAACCAGTTGATTGTCGCGTACGCCCTCGATCGCAACCAGATCTTTCAGACGGGCGGCCCGCACCGGGGCCGCCAGAGGGAACAACAGAAGTAATAGAAGGAACGTGCCAGTAGGGGATTTCATGTTCAGAATGGCAACAGGCCGAGCAGCAGTCGATAGAGGAAGAACGGCCGCTTGATAGCGTCACCCACGACTCCTTTGCCGTTGACCCGAAGTTCCAGTTGGCCGAGGCGGTCGGAACGCACGGTGTTGTCGCTGGCAATGTCGGCCGGACGCACAATGCCGCGCACTGTGATGGTCTGCCGCTCTGAGTTGATCTCGATATCCTTGGTGGCTTCCACCAGCATGGCGCCATTGGGCAGCACGCCCGAAACGCGCGCCGTGAGCGTGGTGGAAATCACCACGTCGCGGCTGGTGGTGCCCTGGCCGGAGAGTTGCGTATCGCCGCTCACGCCTGCCAGATTGGCCCACGGACCCAACGCCTTGGTGATGCCGGCGAGCGCGGCCACCGAGTTCTTGGTGCTGGAGGTGCGCGCCGTTTTGGTGGAGCCCTTGGCGACCGCGGAAGCGCTCTCCACCACGAGAACGGTAATCACGTCGTCGATCTGGCTGGCTTTGAGGTCGCGCGCCGCATCGGCCAGACGCGAGCCCGGCGCCCAGATCCCGCCAGGACTGGCGGGTGGAGCATCGGCGGTGCGGGCGCGGGCGTCGGCAACATAGTGATCCAGCGGAGACTGCGCGACCGACGGGACCTTCTTCTTGGCGGCAAGCGTACTGCCGGAGATCAACAGGATCGTAATCAGGAGCTTCATTGATTTGCCTTCGTCACAATAGCTCTGCCTTTGGCCTCGATACGCGCCTGAAAGCGCTGTTTGGAGACCGGATTCTGTATCGCGATGGTTTCGCCGATGGCGCCCGAAGCCTCGGCGACGCCTTCCAGTTTGAGCCGTGCCCCGCCGAGGACCACTTCCACCTGCACGGTCTCGCCGCGCAGCACTTGCCGGCGGCTTCCTCGACCGTGCCGACGAAGCCCGCGGCAGGAACTTCCCCCCGCGTTTCCATGCGAAGTTGCGCGGCATCGAGAGGAAGGCCGGGTTTGAGGTCTTGCGTGGCGATCACGCGCGCCACGGCGACCTGCACTTTGACTCGCGCCCAGAGCACAAAGCGGCGAGTGCCGGCGTACCTGACGTAGCCGTTCCAGTAGCCGCCGGCAGGCGTTTGCCGCAACCTCGAGGCCGGAAACACCAGTTCACCAGCGGGGGCCGGTTGGCGGCTGAACTCGAGCAGTTCGATGCGCGCCGAGGGGAGTTCCTTTTGCATGGCGGCCAGCAACCGATCGGCAGCGATAACAGCCACCGGACGGGTCACGCAGACGTCGCGCTCCGGTACTGGCGAAAGGCCAAAGCGCTCCGCGAGACGTCGCAGTTCGGGCACACGAAAGACGCGCTGCACGCCGGGGGCTGGAGCCAGGGCTAACGGAGTCGCGGGCGGAACGGCAGCCCACTCCGGAAACGCGGCGGCGAAATCGCCCGCCAGAATCTGATCGCTCCCCGCAGCCACGGCAAGGCAGCCAGCCAGCGCAAATGCAGCCAGCGGAATCATCGGGTGAGGTTGTTCACTTGCTGGTACATATCGTCGGCGGCCTTGACCACCTTGGAATTGGCTTCGTAGCCGCGCTGCGCCACGATCAGGTTGATGAATTCTTCCACCACGGAAACGTTGGATTGCTCGGTGTAGCCCTGCAACACCGAGCCTAGCCCTTCCTGCCCGCCGGGCGTGCCGACAGTGGGGTCGCCCGAGGAATCGGTGGGCAGATAAAGGTTGCCGCCGATACTGTTCAACCCGGCGGGGTTCACGAAAGTGGCCAGTTGTATCTGGCCTGCCTGCTGCGCCGCGGCCTGGTTGGGTAGGGTATAACTGACCGTCCCGTCCTGCCCGATGGAGATCTGCTGGGCGGCGGACGGAAGGGTAATCTGCGGCTCCAGCGGGTTGCCGTCCAATGTCACTACGTTGCCGTCTTTATCCAGGTGGAAATCGCCCGCTCGGGTGTAGGCCAGTTCGCCCGAGGGCCGCCGGATCTGGAAGAAACCCTTGCCCTGGATCACCATATCCAGCGGATTGTTGGTCTGCGCGAAAGACCCTTGGGTGAAAATAATCTCGTTGGACGCGGCGCGCGTGCCCAGACCCACCTGAAGACCGGTGGGCACGGTGGTCTGCTGCCCGCTGGCGGAGCCGGGTTGGACCACGGTCTGGTAAAGCAGATCTTGAAACTGCGCGCGGCGCGTCTTATAGCCGGTAGTGTTTGCATTGGCCAGATTATGCGCGATGTTATCGACGTTCATCTGTTGTGCGGTCATGCCGCTGGCGGCGCTGTAAAGTGCTCGAAGCATATCAACTCCTCATCTAAACCCTGGCGACCTCTTCGATCGCCTTCTTGTTCATCTCCGCCCCCAGCGAGACCGCCTTTTGCAGCATTTCGAACTGGCGCATGACGTTGACCAGTCGGACCGCGGCTTCGGCGCTCCCGGTATTGGAGGCTTCCAGTTGTCCCTGTGCCACGCTGGTTCCCGACGGGGCGGCGGGGCGCATCGCCGGGTCGGTGACGCGAAAGTAATTGCTGCCCTGTTTGGAGAGGCCCGCGGTGCTGGTGAAATCGACAATCTCCAGTTTGCCTGCGACCACGCCATCCTGGGTCATGGTGCCATCGCTCGAGATTTCCAGCGGACGCGTCGCCTGTAGCGTGATCGGGGCGCCCTGGGAATCGCGCACCGGGTAGCCATCGGCCGAGGTCAGCTTGCCATCGGTGGCGAGGCGGAAATTACCGTTGCGCGTATAAAGAGGACCGCTGGGTCCGTTCACTGCAAAGAAGCCCTTGCCGGAGAGAGCGACATCGAGCGGGTTGCCGGTGGCGTGCAGCGTTCCCTGGGCCTGATCGACCCAGGGGCGCTCGATCAAGGGCATGGTGGAGGACAGGTCGTTGCCGGCAGCCTCGGGGGCGACGTAAAGGCTGTAGAACTCGCGGTCGGCCTTATAACCCCCGGTGGACGCATTGGCGATGTTGTTGGCCAGCAGATCGAGCGACTCCATTCGGGCGCGAAGTCCACTGGCGGCGATGGCTGTCATGGGATCCATGCGCGGAGGAAAGTGCACGGCGAGTGCCAACCGGAGTTGAGGGGATAAATTTCTCAAAAGACGGCGAATCTCGCCGAAGAGAAGGACAGAGGAGCTCGTATTCCGCGGCAAGATCTTGCCGGAGACGGTGTGGCCGGCAGGTTTCTGCCGCAACATTACAGAGCAAATCCTTGATAACGCGCCCGGCTGGGTTTGGCTATCGAGCTGCAATTCCCGGTGCGTGGCTACTCTCGCCGTACCACCTTCGCAGCTCGGTCGACCTCTCCCGCAGTCCGGGCCGGCAGCCTCGTCAAGACTCAGAGCGGAGACAACGCCTTCCACCGAGAGAACGCCTGACGGCGATCCGCCGTTCACGGAGTTGCTGGCAGGTTTGGTCGCCGAGGGGGCGGAGACACCTTCAGCGGGTGCCACAACCACGGGCGCGAAGGGCTCACCTACCGGCAAGCTTGCGGTCGAGCCAGCGGGTTCGAGCGGGTCATCCGAGGCGGCTTCCAAACTGGCTGCGCCGGGTACAGAGCAGTCCGAGCCCGAACGCGAGCCGGATGCGGGGCAACTAGCGACGGGGCAAACCCTCGTCGCGATCCAGATGCAGCCCGCAGTCGCTTCCATCCCGGCGGAGTGGGATCTCCCAATGCCGGGGGAATCCGCTTCGCTGTCCGGCCGGGATGGTGAAGCCGCGCGTATGGGAGCGGCCCAATCGCAGGCCACGGTCGCTTCGGAGAAGGCGCTACCTGCTGAACTCGAAGCGGATCTTAAGTTGCCGGAGCCAAGTGCCCGCATAGCGGATCAGCCAAGCCCAGAGACTCCGGCCACATCGGCGAAGGGGACAGACGTCGACACCGAATCGGTTTGTCAACCGGCGGTGGCCCTGGACGCGCTCAGGCACAGTGCGCAGACTGCGATCGCAGGGGGGCCAGCCCTGACAGCCCACGAACCAGCGGCCGCTGCGTCACTGGTGAACGCCCCTCCACCCGCAATGACAACGGGGACGGAGGACGCGCCTGCCGATCGCGCGGCACAGGGGCAGATCATGGAAACGCCCGCGCCCGTGGATCCGGCAATCGAAATGGCGGTCCGGGCGGTCGTGCCCGCGAAGGTCGAACCTCCGCCCTCAAGCAGGGACTCCACTGACCCCGCAGGTCGCCGCGCCTCCAGAACACAGGCTTCGGCAGCGCCCTCGCGAAGGTCATCCGGAAGCGTGGTGACACAAGTGCTGGCTCTCAGTGGGCTGGTGCAGCGGACCGTGGATTCGATTCCACCGGCCGGGGCGGCGCCGCAACCGGTTGAGATAGCGGCTGCCCCATGCCCGCCACCCGAACAGCACGC
>JAPKZC010001073.1 GCA_026394025.1 Candidatus Solibacter sp. | reverse complement strand
GGTCAGTAGTCAGTAGTCAGTGGTCTGTGGTCTGTGGTCCGTGGTCGGTGTAACCCTGGCGTGGGGTTCCCGTTGTAGAGAGTGGAGAGTGATGATGTCAGAGAGCGGTACATGTCCGAGCTGTGGTGCGGAACTCCCGTCCGACGCTCCGAAAGGGTTCTGTCCACGGTGCCTCTACCGTCTGGGCTTTGACCCTGCCATGGAGCCGCCTGCCCATGAACCGGGGCGGGGACGGCTCGTCCCCATATCTCGCGAACACCTCGTTTCGGCTGGGGACGAGCCGTCCCCACCCCGGTTCATGGGCGCAAAGCGCGTCAGCATGTCGGGGAGTTCTCTCCCGGACCCACACGACGAGGTTGATCGTCTGTCCGGACCCGCCGGGACGCCCGGTCTCGCGAAGCCCCGCTCTTTCGGAGACTACGAACTGCTGGAGGAAATTGCATACGGCGGCATGGGTGTGGTCTATAAAGCCCGCCAGAAGAGCCTCGATCGGATTGTCGCTCTCAAGCTGCTGTTGTTTGGGCCGCACGCGCCGCCGGAGTCGGTGAAGCGTTTCCGCGCCGAGGCCGTTGCCACCGCTGCGCTGCAGCATCCCAACATCGTCGCCATCCACGAAGTAGGGTTCTGCGAGGGCCAGCATTTCATCGCGATGGATTACGTCGAGGGGCAGCCTTTATCGGCGCTGATCCGCGGGAGCCCATTGCCCGCTCGGCGCGCGGCCAGTTACGTGAAGACCATTGCCGAGGCCATCCACTATGCCCACGAGCACGGCATTCTCCATCGCGATCTCAAGCCCGCCAACGTGCTGATTGACGCAAACGACCAGCCGCGGGTCACGGATTTCGGCCTGGCCAAACGGCTCGACGACTCTCAACTCTCAACTCTCGACTCGCAACTGACTATCACCGGCCAGGTGCTGGGCTCGCCGAACTACATGCCGCCGGAGCAAGCGACCGGCAAGCGCGGCACACTGAGTCGGCGGAGCGACGTTTATGCGCTGGGCGCCATCCTGTATCATGCGCTAACGGGCCGCCCACCGTTTGCGGGCGAGAGCGTGGCCGAGACCGTGCAGCGGGTGGTGTATGACGAGCCAGTGTCTCCTCGTTTGCTCAGCCCCGGCGTCCCGCGCGACTTGGACACCGTCTGCTTGAAGTGTCTGGAAAAGGAACCGGGCAAACGCTACACCACGGCACAGATGCTGGCGGAGGAGTTGGGACGATTTCTTGAGGGCCAGCCAGTGCACGCGCGGCCCGTAAGCCGTCCGGCCAAAGTCTGGCGTTGGTCACAGCGAAACCCGCGGCTGGCCACGGCGATTGGGGCGGCTCTCCTGAGCCTCCTCCTCGGGCTGGCCGGAGTCTCCTGGCAGTGGCGTCGCGCGGAGTCGCAGCAGCGGCGGGCGGAAGCCAACGAGTTGATGGCCAGGCAAAACGCCTATGCCTCCGACATGCTGCTGGCACAGCATGCGCATGCGGCAGGCAACCTACGGCTCACGGAGAGCCTGCTGGACAAGCACCGGCCCCAACTATCAACTCTCAACCATCAACCATCAACTGACCTCCGTGGCTGGGAATGGCGATATCTTTGGCAGCTCTGCCAGGCGGACGAATCCTCCCGACTTCAGGTCAATGCGCATTCGATCGGCGCGATCGCCATCTCTCAGGACGCGAGAGTACTGGCGGCGCAAACCGGGGAGAACCGAATCGTGATGTGGGACTTGATGTCCCGGCAGATGGTAAATGAACTGCCAGTTTCCCACGGGATTGACCTCTTGCGGCTGTCGTCCACGGGCACTCTGCTGGCTGTGACTGCTTGCCCGGCGCCAGGCGAATCGACAGTCGAGATCTGGGACCTCCCCGCAGGAGAGATCCGTCGCACGCTTTCCTATTCATCACGCGTCAGGTCCTTGGCGTTTTCTCCTGATGGGAAGCTGTTGGCGACACTCGAGGACCATGGAGCCATCCGCCTGGTCGATTTGGCGGCGAAACACACCTTAACCAACTTCCAGGTTTTCCCACCTTCCCGGCTCACGTACGCGGGGGTCGTGGAATTCACGGCCGATGGCGTCCGGTTGGTGATCGGGGAAGGTTACGGGCCGATTCGCGTCTTGAGTTGGCAGCCGCCATCTGTCGTGACGATGACTCAAGGGAATTCCGAGGGCAACTGATTGGCCACGAGGACCTGGTCTGGGGGCTCGCTTTCACTCCGGATGGTCAACGCCTGGCCTCCGCTGGCGCCAACCGCACGATCCGGGTCTGGAGCGTTGTGGACCAGCTCGAACTACAGTCAGTGCAGGGACATGCGGATGAAGGCAAGGTCTTGGCGTTCCTGCCGGATGGCCGAACGCTTGCGTGCGGATGCAACGAGAGCGTGGCTTGTTTGCGGGACTTGACCAACGCCCGCTCTCCCATCACTCACACCAACTTGACCGTTTCCTATGAGGCCGGCTCCCAGGCTGCGGTTGAGGCGCCAAGTTACGCGCCTGGGTCGCTTGACCAAAAAGTGGTGAATCGGTTTGCTTTTGCCTTTATGCCGGATGGCCGGCACTTTATCACCACCGACCGGGAGGGCTCGCTTGGGGTCTGGGAGAGCCGCTCGACACGATGCGTGGACCCGCTCCCCGGCTGGGGCAGCAACCACTGGGGCGTGGCGCTGTCGCCGGACGGGCGCTGGCTTGCAGCCGGCATTACCTCGGGAAAGGTCAACCTCTGGGATTGGAAGGAGCGACGCCTCGTCAAAACGCTCGAAATCCCGTTCGAATGGTTCGGCGATCTCCGCTTTTCCCGTAGTGGCCGTTTCCTCTTCGGCCGCACAGTTCAGAATGACCTCAACGCCTTGGTCAGAATCTGGCGAACAGGTGATTGGGTTATAATGCCGTTGACCGGAACTCAGTCATCGAACCTCTACTCGGTGGACCTTTCCCCGGACGACCGGCTCTTGGCCACGGGTTACGCCGATGGTTTGGTAAGGCTTGGAGGCTTTCTAACCGGCGGGCGCGAAACGATCGTCATGAGGCTCAATGGACCTGTGCCCGCGTTGGTCTTTTCGCCAGACGGGCGTGTACTGGCCTCAGTGAGCAGGGCGGGCGATGTCCGACTCTGGGACATGGTCGCCGGCCGGGAACTCCCGCCCTTGCGCGGTCACCTCGGGGCTTATAGCGCGGCATTCTCGCCGGATGGCCGCCGACTGGCCACGGGGGGCGTGGGAGCCACGGATGCAGTCAAACTGTGGGACATCGCGACGCAGCGGGAACTCCTCACCCTGCAGGGGGAAGGCGACTCCTTTTTCCAGATCGCTTGTTCCCCCGATGAGAGCACGGTGGCTGCCACCTCCTTCACCGGCGTAGCACACCTCTGGCGTGCGCCGGCGTGGGCGGAAATTGAGGTTGCGGAGAAAGGGAAGGTACCGCGATGAGTTTCCACAGGAGCAAACGAAGAGAACGAAGAACGCTTGATCCGATGGCGGATCAAAGCGTCCGGGGGCTGGCGCAGTCCAAAACGTTAGCGCATGAACTGGAACATTGGCGGTCGCGCCAGCGTCCTGGAGTGCGGTGGTCCTCCACCGCTTTTCGGCCCGGAGCGAACCATGGCAAGGCAGCTTCAGAGACCGCCGTTCACCTCCCCATCCCCCTCGTTCTCTTCACTGCCTTCTGTCAAAAGCGTTTCGCCTGCTCGCTTCGCTTTCACCCTCATCGAGTTGCTGGTCGTCATCGCGATCATCGGCATCCTCGCCGCCTTGCTCTTGCCCGCTTTAGACAAGGCCAAGCGCGCCGCCCAATCCGCTTCGTGTCTGAACAATTTGAAACAGTTGCAGTTGGCCTGGCTGGTTTACGCCGACGACTACCAAGACCATCTCGTGCCCAACTGGTTCAATTACGTCCACCCGGTTTGGACGACCATATGTTGCACGACCAACTCCTGGGTGACCAGCAACGTTTTTGCCGACCCGTCCACCGCCGGGATTCAGAATGGGGCACTCTGGCCGTACACGGGGAAATCGGTGAGCATCTACCGTTGTCCTTCCGACATGTGGGTGACGAATTACGCGGGCACGCCCTCACCCTGCCCCCGCCCGTTCAACGTCACGCTGAGCATGGCAATGAACGGCGGAGAGAACGGCCGGAACGGCAAGGCACGCGACTCCAGGATTGCGATTACTTTCACGGAGATCCGCCGGCCGGGCAGGGTGTTCACGTTCATGGATGCCTGCGCGAAGAGCATGACCTCGGGGACCTTCGTTGCGGACCCAGACCAGACCAACGCCTGGTACACAATCCCCGGCGAGCGCGAGCCCGGGCGCGGCGCCAATGTCGCGTTCGCCGACGGGCACGTCGAGTCCAGGAAATGGAAATACTGGGGCCGCATCCGCACGAACATGGTAACTTTCGTGGTGAACGACGCGGACCGCGCCGATCTGCGGTGGGTGCTGGACGCTCTGTCAGGTGGCCCGTGACTGCCGCGCAATGACCCGCGACACTCGTCCTGTAACCTTTTGTCCGTTTTCCCGTTGAAAGGGGGTGGAAGCAGAGACTCGAACTGCCGGGCGTTGTGCCGTGGCCGCCAACTCCAGCTTCCACGAAACCATGAAGACAAAACTGAACCTGCTCGCGGCCGGAATCTTCCTGGCCGCCCTCACCGCTGGTTTCGGCCAGCCTACGATCCAATTCTCCGCGGCCACCTACACGGTCGCCGATAACGCGGGCAGCGTCAGCCTCCCCGTTAAGTACACAGCCGTTTCCGGCACGCTAACCTTCGCGCCTGGCGAAACCAACAAGCTGATCGTCGTGCCGATCCTAAACGAGGGCTTTGTCGACGGCACCAAGTACTTCCAGGTCGTCCTCAGCAACCCCACCAACGCCGTGCTGGGTGCTCGCACCACGACCAAGGTGTCCATCTTGAACGTGGACGTGGGCATTCAGTTTCAGTTCTCCAGCTACAACGCCGCCAGCGGCTGGTCCTGGGCGGAAGATGTGGGCGCGGTGCAAATCGGCGTGGTGCGGGGCGATGACGCGAATATCCCCATCAGCGTGGACTTTGGCACGTCCGATGGAACGGGCACCAACGGCGTGGATTACGTCGGATTCACCAACACACTCTCGTTCGCGCCCACCGAGCGCCTCAAGTTCGTTCCCGTCACGATACTCAACAACACGCTGAAACAGTCGAGCCGAACTTTCAAAGCCACCTTGT
>JAPKZC010001088.1 GCA_026394025.1 Candidatus Solibacter sp. | reverse complement strand
ACCGCGCCTTCATGCGTCTGGGTGGCGGCCTGCCAGGCGCGCAGTTCGGGTTCGAGTCCGAAGGCCAGGTCCAGCATGGGGTCCCGGCGGGCGCGCAACTGGGCGGCGGTCTCTTCAAACATCTTGAGGCGCTCGGCAGTGTCGGTGACCTTGGTGCCGGCATAGAGCGCGGCCACGTTCGGCTTCAGGCTATCGATGGCGGCGATACGTTCGCCGGGCGCGAGTTTGGCGGCGTGGGCGAGCCAGATGGCGAGCATGGCCTCATCGGCGGGACGGAAGAAGCTGGATTTCTGGCGCTCCAGTGTGCTGTGCAGGGCGGGCAGTTCGCGGGCCATGAAGTCGGGGTCGCGTTCGGCATCGGGCTTTGCGCGTTCGGCGGCGAGGCGCACCAGGGTGGTGGCCTGGCGGAGCGCCAGCGGGCCGGGAGCGATGATCTGAAAGAGGAAGTCGCGGGTGGCGATCTGGCGCCGGCCGGCGGCCAGGCGGTCGAGTTCTTTCTTGGCGTCGAGTGATTTGGCGAAAGCGGCCTCGTGGGCGGCCCAGGCGGCGACGGTGTCGTCGTGCTGTTGCTGTTTGGCGATGATGTTGCCGCGGGTGAGTCCGGCGAGTTGACCCTGCGCGTTGGTGTGGTTGTTGTTGAGGCTCTTGAGGGTGGCGGCGACGGCGATGGCGCCCGCGCGGTCGCGGGCGGAAACCTCTACCAGGGCGCGGATCCATTCGCCATAGATCTGGTCGCGGAGTTGGAAGCGGAAGTCGCGGTCGTTGGCCATTTCGCCGGCAGTCATGGAGCGCACGGTGCGCCCGGGGTAGCCGAGCACCATGACGAAATCGCCCGGTTTGACGCCGCGTTGGGAGATGGGGAAGAAGAACTCGGGCTGGTAGGGTTTGCCGTCCTTGTACGCGCGGCCGAGGGCGAAATCGCCGGTGTGGCGGGGCCAGCGGAAGTTGTCCGGCTCGCCGCCGAATTCGCCGATGGCGCGCGGCGGCGCGTAGACCAGGCGGATGTCGGTGAGCTCGATAGTTTCGATCAGTACGTATTGCAGCCCGCCATCGAAAGTGGCGACGCTGCACCGCATGCCGGGCGTCTTCTCGCAGGCGGCCACCAGGGTCTTCTGTTGGCCTTGCTGCGCGCCAGGTCGCCCGAGCCCGGCGGCACGGAGGCTTCCACCTCTTTGGTGACGTCGGTGAACTTGTGCGGCACGGTGACGCGCGCCGCCTTGCCGGGAAGTTCCTGCTCGCGTCCGCGCGCGATGAAGCCATCGGCGATCAGGTCGCGGCCGAAGCGGCTGTGTTCCTGCACGATGCCGAACAGGCAGTGGTGATTGGTCAGGAAGAGGCCGGTGGCGGTGACGAAACCGGCCGAGCAGCCGCCGGTGCTGATGGTGGCGGCCAGCAATCCGGTGCCGCGCGCGGGGTCCCAGAGGCGCGACACAGGGAGTTCGAGTCCCTGCTGTTTGAGCCACTGTGGGGGGAACTGGAGCAGTTGCTGGGGCGTCCACTTGCCCTCTTCGGCGGAGGCCAGCGTGAGGGCGATGCCGAGGCAGGCGGCCCATCGGAAGGATTGACGGAGTTGCATTGGAACTACCAGCATAAGCCTCCGCAACGTTGGCGGCTGCGAAGTTTTATATAATCCGTTCTGGAGGTCCGTTATGATGAATTCGATTTCTCGCAGGGAACTGATCCGCAAGGGAGGCGCGGCTGCCGCCACTACTTTTACGATTGTCGCGCCGCAGGCGGTGCGCGGGTCGCAGGCAAACTCGAAGATTACAGTGGGGCTGATTGGCTGCGGAGGTCGTGGGTCTTACGACGCGAGCATATTCAACAAGGACCCGCGGGCGCGGGTCACGGCGCTGTGCGATCTGTTCCCGGACCGCGTGGAGAGCGCCACCACGAGCATCAAGGCGGACAAACCCGCGGTATTTTCGGATTTCGAGAAGCTGTTGGCCAGCGACGTGGACGCGGTGGTGATCGCAACCCCGCCCTTCGAGCATCCGCGCATGCTGGTGGCGGCGGTGCAGGCGCGCAAGCATGTGTACTGCGAGAAGCCCATGGGCGTGGACCTGGCGGGCGTGAAGACCATGATCGCGGCGTCGAAGAAGCAGGATCCGAAGAAGGATCTGGCGGTGGGTTT
>JAPKZC010000961.1:6969-9997 GCA_026394025.1 Candidatus Solibacter sp. | reverse complement strand
GGAGGAATACTACGCCGCCCAAACGGCATCGGCGGCGCCCATCGAATACATCGGGATCTTCGTGGCCATCATCATGGCGGTGGGCAGCGCGTTTGCGGCCATGAATACGATGTATGCAGCGGTGGCGCGGCGGTCGCGCGAAATCGGCACGCTGCGCGTTCTGGGTTTTTCAAAGGGCAGCATCCTGTTGAGTTTCTTTTTGGAATCCGTGCTGCTTTCGGCCTTGGGAGGCGTGCTGGGGTGCCTGCTGGTGCTTCCCTTGAACGGCATCACCACCGGAATCGGCAACTCCAATTTTTCGGAGACGGCCTTCAATTTCCACGTGTCTCCCGGAATCATGATGATCGGGATCGCGTTCGCCGTGATTCTGGGCGCGGCTGGTGGACTGTTTCCGGCCAGCAACGCTGCAAGAAAAGAAATCCTGACGGCCCTGCGGGAAATCTAATGGGATTATTTGCTCATGACGCTTTCGGCGTCTCAAAGGATACCAAGAGACCGCTCCCTCACGGTCGCGGCTCGGACCGCAAGGGAGCAGTCGCCTCGGCTGGTTATTTTTGATGACGCCATTTAGGGATGGGTGCGCAGACTATTTATGGACGCAGAACTGAAGAATCTGCAAATCGACAGGACCAGGCGGCGCTCGGCGGAACCCTCCAAGTGGGCCACGCGCTGGATTATTGCCGGCGTGGTGATTTTGCTTTTGCTGGGCGGGTGGCGGTTCGCCACGGAGAAGTTCAATCCGGCGCCCGTGGTGGAAGTGCAGCGCGTCCAGTCGATCCGCGCGGGCAGCGCGCCCGAGGGCGTGATCCTCAACGCGACCGGCTATATTGTAGCCACGCACTAGATCGAGGTGGCTGCCAAGGTGATCGGCAGAGTCAAATGGATCGGCGTGGAGAAGGGCGATCGCGTCAAGGAGGGTGACGTACTGGTCCGGCTGGAGGACGACGAGTATCAGGCCCAACTGATGCAGGCCAGGGGCCAGATGGCCAGTCTACAGGCCAGGCTCGCCGAAGCCATGAACGGGTCGCGTCCGGAAGAGATCGCACAGGCGCAGGCCAACGTCAATACGGCGCAGAGCGACCTGGACAACGCCCGCGTCACGTTGGATCGCAACGTGCGGCTGCTCAAGGATGGGGTGGTGGCCCGGCAGGTGGTGGATGACGCCCAGGCGCGGTACGACAACGCGCTGCATCGCGTCGACTCCCTGCAGAAGACCTTCGACCTGGTGAAGCTGGGACCACGTAAGGAACAGATCGATTCGCTGCGCGGCTTACTGGACCAGGCGCGGGGCGCGGTCAACTACGCCGAGACCAACCTGGCCAACACCATCATCCGCGCTCCGGTGACGGGCACCATTCTGGAGCGCGCCGTGGAGAAGGGCGAGTTCGTCACCACCAGCTTCGTAGGCGATCGCGGCGCCAAGGGCTACGTGGTTTCGCTGGCCGATCTGAACGATTTGGAAGTGGAACTGGATATCGCGCAGAACGATTTCGCTAAGCTGCACGCGCAACAGCATGGCGCCGTGACTACCGACGCGTTCCCGGACCGCAAGTACGACGGCTTCATCAAGGAGATTTCGCCCGAGGCCAACCGCCAGAAGGCAACGGTGCAGATCAAGGTGAAGATCAGCAAGCCGGACACATACCTGCGGCCGGAAATGAACGCCAGCGTGGCGTTCGCCGCCGAGGAGAAGAGAGCCGAAAAATCGGCCAGTGCGGCCGCGGATGCCGCGGCCAAGCCGGTGGTGATCGTACCGGCGGCGGCCCTGCGCGACGGCGCGGTCTTCGTGCTGCTGGATGGCAAGGCCCTGCGGCGCACCGTCAAGACAGGCGCTGTCAGCACGCAGGGAGTGCGTGTGGAGCAGGGACTGGTGGGCGGAGAGGACCTGATTACCAACCCCCCGCCCGGCTTGAAAGACGGAGACAAAGTGCGCCAGAAAACGGCAACATTATGAAGGAAGTCATCATCGAAACCAGTACGCTGACCAAGGAGTATGTGCGGGACGAGTTCCACGTGATCGCGCTGAAAGACGTGAGCCTGGCGATTCACAAAGGCGAATTCGTGGCGCTGATGGGGCCGTCGGGCTCGGGCAAATCGACGCTGCTGCACCTCATCGCCGCCATGGATCGCCCCACCGGCGGGGAGATCCGCGTGCTCGGGCACAACCTTCGCGAGTTGAGCGATCGCGAGATCGCCCACTGGCGCAACGAGCATGTGGGCTTCGTCTTCCAGCAGTTCAATTTGATTCCGGTTTTGACCGCGATCGAGAACGTAGCGTTGCCGCTCTTGCTCACCAACCTGAAGAAAGCGGAACGCCTGGAGCACGCGGCGACAGCGCTGAAACTGGTGGGCCTGGGCGACCGTATGGGCCACTTCCCGCGACAACTTTCCGGCGGTCAGGAGCAGCGCGTGGCAATTGCGCGCGCCATCGTGACCGACCCCGCGCTGATCCTGGCCGACGAGCCCACGGGCAACCTGGATGCCGCATCCGCAGTCGAAGTGCTGACCATCCTCTCCAAGCTGAATCGGGATTTCGGCAAGACGGTGGTGATGGTGACGCACGATCCGCACGCGGCCCAGTTCGCCACCAGAACGTATCATCTGGAAAAGGGAGAACTGCTGGAACAAGTGGTGTAGGACTGGCCATCGCCTCGTGTCATGCCTTGCCGAACAGTGACAGACGGCAATAGGCGACCGTCTGTCCCACATAATAGAAGTGGATGCTCAAGGTCGCCTTGCTCCTGGCACTGATCGCCGCGCCGCTGGGCGGGCAACAGCCCCTGATCGACGAGGGGTTCACGGACTTCTACAACCTGGAATACGACCAGGCCATCGTCGTTTTTGAAAGGGCCATCGCGCAGAACCCCGGGCTGCCTGATCTGCACAACCACCTGGCGCAGACGCTCATCTTTCGGGAGATGTTCCGCAACGGCGCGCTCGAAAGCGAACTCGTCTCGGGCAGCAATTCATTTCTGCGCCGCCCCAAGCTGAATCCCACACCCGAAACCGAGAAGCGCATTTTGGACGA
>JAPKZC010000961.1:0-6936 GCA_026394025.1 Candidatus Solibacter sp. | reverse complement strand
CGCTGGCCGAAGCGCAACTCAAGCGTAATCCAAAGGACACGGCGGCAATGTACGCGAGCGGGATCGCCTACGGGCTGCGTTCCAACTATTTCTGGGTGGTGAAGAAGGCGTGGCACGATTCACTGCGCGACGCTACCGCCGCGCGCAAACTGCACAACCGCATCAGCGAACTGGAGCCCAACAACGTGGACGCCCGTCTGGTGCAGGGGTTGCACGATTACATCGTGGGCAGCCTGCCCTGGGGATATAAGGTGCTGGGCTTCCTGGTGGCCATCCGCGGCGACAAGGAGAAGGGCATCCGGACGGTGCAGGAAGTTGCCAAAAACGGCAAGCGGAACCGGGTGGACGCCGAGGTCTTCCTTTGTGCGTTGTACCGCCGCGAGAACCAGAGCAAGCTGGCGGTGCCGCTGGTGCAGGACCTGATCCGCCGCTATCCCCGAAACTATCTGCTGCGCATGGAACTGGGACAAATGTACAGCCAGTCGGGCGATGGCGTCCGCGGATTGCAGGCGCTGGAAGAGGTGGCGCGGCTCAAACAGAGCCACGCGCCCGGCTTCGACCGGGTGCCGTGGGAGAAGATCTACTACCAGCAGGGATCAATTCAATTCTGGTACAACGATCTTGACCGGTCGCTGGAGAACATGAAGAAGGTGGCCGCGGCCGGCGAAGAAGTGGACCTGAACACGGGCGTGCAGGCGCTGCTGCGCATGGGCCAGATCTACGACATGAAGCAGCGCCGCGCCGAGGCCGTCGAGGCATACAAGAAAGCCATCGCTTACGCTCCGCAGGCGGAAGCGGCGCAGGAATCCAGGAAGTACCTTGCGACGCCGTACCGGCGGATGTAGCTACTCGATGGTCACTTTCACGGGCTGCTCGATCAGCTTGGGTTCCTTGCCGACCGTCAAAATCATCAGCGCCATGCGGCCGGTGACCTTGGCCGGTATCTTGAATTTGATCGCGGTGGCGGTCTGCTCGGTGATCTCGCACACTACATCGTTCTTACCGTCGGTGACGTAGACCTTGCCGACGTTGGCCTTATCGAGGTTCTCGCCGGTAACGGCAACCACATCGCCTGCCTTCCCATTCGTCGGATCGACCGAGGACATGCGGGGCATCGCCTCCTGGGCGAACAGCACAAGAGTCGCAGCGAACAGAAGCGCCACTACAGAAGACAGTTTCATCTGATTATCCGTTCCTTTGACTCTGATGGTATGTCCATTGACTCCGAAATTCAAGGGCTGTGCCGGAATTCCCAGGAATTCCTCGGGTCTGCGGTGAAGCTATGGTAGCCTGCGGGTTCGATGTGGCTCCCCTTCGGCCGGCGGGATGCCGTCGCGCTCGCCGTAGTTGCGGCATGCGTCGTGGTGGCGTTCTGGAAAATCGCGCTTACCTCGCAGTTCACCTTCATCGAAGCGCCCGATATCGGTCACCAGGTGTTGCCATGGCTACAGGTGCAGTCAGCCGCCCTGCACAAGGGCCTGGCGCCACTACTCTGGGATCCGTACATCGGCGGCGGCCAACCGCTTGCCGGCCAGTTGCAGCCCGCCGTCTTTAGCCCATTGACCTGGATTCTGCTGGCCACTCCGACGGACCCGTCCGGGCACCTTCGGCTCGAATGGATCCACTGGTGGTTCGTGCTGCTGCACATTCTGGCCGGGTGGTTCGCGTATGCCTTCCTGCGTTCGCTTGAGGCAAGCCGTGGTGGCAGCACCGCCGGCGCGGTGTTCTTCGCGGCGGCAGGTTTCGTGGGGACCACCAACTGGCCGCAGATCGTGGCGGGGGCGATTTGGCTGCCGCTGGTATTCCTGTTCCACATGCGCAGCCTGCGCGGCGGGCGGCCGATCACGGACGCCGTTCTGGCCGGCGGATGCCTGGCTCTTTCGCTGCTCGGCGGACATCATGCCGTGCCGGCATTCGCCGTACTCGCCATCCTCGCTCTGGGCTGCGCCGCGGCGGTCCTCGGCCAGTTGTCATGGAGGGCAGCCGCCTGCCGGACCGTAATCCTGTACCTGGTGGCGGGGTGCGGCGCCGCGGTGCAACTTCTGCCGGCGGTGGAATACGCCCGTTACTCGGTGCGATGGGTCAACTCCGCCAATCCGATGGCCTGGCATTCCACCGTGCCGTACACGGTGCACCTGAACCTGGGATGGAGCCCCGCGGAACTGATCTTCCTGGCGGTGCCGGGTTCGAATGAGACCATCGTCAACCCGATCGTTGGTGTGGTCCCCCTGGCGCTGGCGGCGGCCGCGTTGCTCGCCGTGCCGCGGCGCCGCGCCGCGGCACGGCTCGCCGGACTCGCTCTGGGCGCGGCGCTCTTCTCGCTGGCACGATTCAATCCGTTTCACGGCGTGCTATATGCCCTGCTGCCTGGCCTCGAAAAGGCGCGCGCGCCGATTATGGCGATGGCCATCGCCCATGTGGCTTTGGCGGCGCTGGCCGCGCTCGGTATGGACGCCCTGCTGGCGCGCGCGGTACCCGGCCTCCGCCGCCTGCGCGCGGGCCTCGCACTGGGCGCAGGCTTGCTGTTCCTGCTCGCCCTGTACCCGCCTCCGGTCTTGCGCGGCATCCCGCACGCCAGCGGACGCGCCGGCATGATCGCCGTCGTCGCCGTGTTGCTCTGGGCGCTGTTGGCGGCCTGGGATGCGAAGCGGGTACGGCCCGCGCTGCTGCTTTGCGGAGTGCTCGCACTGGCGCTGATCGAGATCGGCAACAGCACGGGCTTCGACTATGTACACGTGGAGGACAAAGCATCGCTGGCCCGACCGCGCCTGTACCAGACCACAGCCGGCCTCGCCACGTTTCTCAAATCCCGGGCCGGCAGCGACCGCGTCTCCTACGTCTACGACGACCTGGTATTCAACTTCGGCGATTGGCACGGAATTCCTTCCTTGGCCGGCTTTTTGCCCAGCGCGCCCGAAGCCACGTGGCGGCTCGGACCGTGGAACCCCCGCATCCTTGATCTCTACAGCGTGCGCTACTGGATTGGCGGCCAAAAACCGGCCGACGCCGGCCCGCAGGTGTACGCGGACGCCGAAGGTTGGAGAGTCTGGCAGCGGCAGACCGCCCTACCCCGAGCCTGGATGGCGCACCAGGTGAAGGTGGCACATTCACAGGAGGAGGCCGTCCGCCTCACGCTGGACCCAGCGACCGACCTGCGCAGCACCGTCGTGCTGGACCGCAGCATCGGGACCGAGTCCTGCGCGGAAGCGGGAAGTGTCGTTTTCACCGCGATTGATGAGCAGCACCTGCGCCTGGACGCAACGCCCGCCTGCGCCGGAGTACTGGTGCTCTCCGACAACTGGTATCCCGGCTGGCAAGCCACGCTCGACGGCAAAACCATCGAGGTGCTCCGTGCCGACGCTGCAATCCGCGCGGTCGCCGTGCCCGCCGGCCCGCATCGCATAGAGATGCGCTACGCTCCGTCCGGCATGGGCTGGGCCGCGGCACTTTCGCTTGCCACCCTGGCAGGCATTTTGCTGGCGGCGATCTGGGCGGCCGTACCGGTCTGACGAGGAGAGCGCCCCTAAGCCGGCGGAGCGGGAAGCGAACAGGAATGCTCTTCAACGCAGAGGCATAGCGCGGCACAGGGTAAAAAGGGTCGGAGCTTGGTAAGGTGGGCAGGCGGAAGCCTGCCCACCATGGTTTCATTCGGAGCGCAGAGCCATCGCCGGGTCCACTTTCAGGGCGCGGCGGGCGGGAACGTAGGTGGCGGCCAGGGCGACCGCGAGCATCAAGCCGGAGACCGCGGCGAAGGTGGCCGGATCGGTGGCCTGCGTACGGAAGAGTTGCGCCGCGATGAGGCGAGTCAGGGCCCAGGAGCCGGCCAGCCCGAGCAGTGTCCCGATACCAAGCAACATCAGGGCGTGGCCCATCACGAGCCGGAAAACGTGCCCTCGTGAGGCGCCCAACGCCAGGCGGATACCGATCTCCTGAAGCCGCTGGCTCACCGCGTAGGAGAGCACGCCGTATAACCCGATGGCGGCCAACAGCAACGCGATCGCGGCGTAGATTCCCAGCAGCAAAGTGTAGAAGCGCGGCTGCGACACATTGCCGGACAGCACATCGCGCATCGTCTTGACGTCGCTGATGGGTTGATCGGGCGTGATCGCGCGGATCTCCTTCTGTGCCGCCGCCGCCACGTGCATGGGGTCCGCGGCGTGCGTGCGCAATACCAGCGTCATGGCGAACGGGGCGAAGAAGAACTGGCGATAGTCGAAGTACATCTCCGGTTCCGGCGCGTCGGCCAGGTTGAGGCTGGGCACGTCGTTGACTACGCCCACCACGGTAGCGAACGGACCCTTGCCCTCGGTAGATTGCGTAATCCGCTTACCGATCGGGTTCTGGTGCGGGAAATACCTGCGGACCAGGGACTCGCTGACCACGATGACTTTGGCGGACCCGTCGCGCGTGTCAGCATCGTCAAAGACTCGTCCCTGCCGCAGCCCGATGCCCATGGCGCGGAAGTAGCCGGGACTAACGGCGCGCAGCTTCACCAGTTGCCGTTCGCCGTTCGGCGGCAGATGTCCTTCCACCACGAAGGTGGAGTTGGCATCCACGTCAGCCAGCGGGAGCGGCGCGATCAGGCCGGCCGAATTCAATCCGGGGAGCGAGCCCAGCCGGTCCAGGATGCGAGTGTAGTATGCGGGCTGCTGCGCCTTGACGGTGATGGTGGCGGGAAGGGGCACGCGCAGGGTGAGGACGCGGTCGGGATTGAAGCCAGGGTTGACCGCCATCAGGCGTTGAAAGCTGCGCAGCATGAGGCCGGCGCCAACCAGCAGGATGAGGGAGAGCGCGGTCTCGGCGATCACCAGGGAATTGCGTACCCGCCCGGAACGGGCGCCAGACGACGTGCCGCGGCCGCTTTCTTTCAGCGCGACGGTGAGATTCGCGCGGGTGGCCTGTAACGCCGGCGCCAGGCCGAACAGCACGCCCGTGATCACCGTGACCGCGAGGGTAAAGAGCAGCACCGCGGAATCCAGGTGGGCCTGATCCAGCCGCGGCACCGGGTCTCGGTCGGGGAAAAGCGTCACCAGCGCCCGGGCGCCCCATGCGCCCACCAGCAGGCCGGCGGTTCCGCCGGCAACCGAGAGAAGCAGGCTTTCGGTAAGCAACTGCCGGATCATGCGCAGGCGTCCGGCGCCCAGCGCGGTGCGCACGGCGATCTCCCGGGCGCGGTCCGAAACCCGCGCGAGCAGCAGATTGGCCACATTCAGGCACGCGATCAAGAGCACGAAGGCCACCGCGCCGAGCGAGACCAGCAGGCTGGTGCGGACACGCTCCGTGAGTAGCTGGGCCATGGGGACCAGTCGCGCGCTCCAGCCCTTGCGCACGTCTTCGGGGGCCGTTTCGCGGAGCGCAGCCAGCAGTTCCGCTTGCGCCTGCCGCGGTGAGATTCCGGGGCGCAGGCGCACCGCGGCGGGGGTGCGGTCTTCGCGTTTGGCAGTTTCGCCGGCGGTGAATTGCCATGGTGTCCAGAGTGTAAAACGCTGGTCGTAAAAGAAATCCTCCGGCATGATTCCGATGATGGTGTGTGGGGTGCCGCTCAAGAGCAGGGTCTTGCCCAGCACGCCGCGGTCGCCGGCAAAGCGGCCCTTCCAGAGCTTGTGTGCGAGAATCACGACGGCCGGCGCGCCCGGACGGAACTCCTCGTCGCGGAAGGTGCGGCCCAGCGCGGCCGGCCGGCCGAGCATGCGGAAGCACTGGCTCGACACCTTGCCGCCATAGGTGTTTTCCGGGCCTTCGGGACCGGTGAGGGTGACGTTCTGCCAGTGCGAAACCGCAACGCTCTCGAAGGCGTGAATGCGATCGCGGAAAATCTGCGCATCGGCGGGCGACACGCCGGCTGGTTGACCCTTGGGATTGACCTCGTCGAGACGATAGAGGTGATCGGGATCGTGGTAGGGCAGGGGACGCAGCAAGACCGCGTTGACGACGCTGAACACGGCGCTGTTGGCGCCGATGCCGAGGGCGAGAACGGCCACCACAATCGCGGCGAAACCGGGAGTGCGCCGTAGCACGCGCACGGCGTAGCGCAGGTCCAGCAGGAAAGTGGACATAAGCACCTTATTATAAGTTCGTCATGGCGCCAGGGGCTTCCGAGCATCGCTCGGGTTGGCGTGCTTGGGGCGAAACGAGGGCGGGCGGGGAGACGTGAATATCGATATTCGCGGATTGGCGGAACGAAGCCAATTCGCCCGGGGCGGGCTTGGCGCAGAGGAAGTCGAGGTAGTTGTCATGGGACTCTCCGGG
The DNA here is from genome assembly GCA_026394025.1 of Candidatus Solibacter sp. GTDB lineage: Bacteria > Acidobacteriota > Terriglobia > Bryobacterales > Bryobacteraceae > Solibacter. The sequence goes on along the minus strand of JAPKZC010000961.1, from coordinate 687 downwards.
GGCGGACTCGGCTTGTGCTCGGGCGCGGCGGATCTCAGTGTTGGCGCGGTGCCAGATACGTTCGAAGGCGGCGATCTGGCGCTGGACTCGGACGAGGAGTTTGGCGGCGGGGGACTCGGCGAGGAGTACGGCGGCGAGGGAGTTGCCGGGCGATTCGGCGAGGACGGTGTGGTAGAGATCGGCCTCGACGGCCTGTAGACGGCGCTTCTGCCAATCGGCGCGGAGCATGGTCGCGACGTGGAAGGATTCGGAGGCGGATTGGGGGCGGTACTCGTGGTGGTAGTGGGCGACGAGGACGTCGTAGTCGGCTGGGTCTTCGCCGGGGATGACGATGGAGGCGGCGTCGATACCGTGCTTGAGGGCGTTGAAGCGGGAGGCGGACCTGCCCTCGACGGAGCGGGGTCCGGTGGATTTCTGGGCGTTCGCCTGGTTGGCGGTGATCTGAGCTGGGGTTGCCATGACTACGATGTAGCACGCGGGTGGTGCGTGTTTTGGTGGGGCGGTCGGTAAGTGATTGAGGGGAAACGGAAAAATAAAAAAAATGTTTGTGTGATGGACTTGCAGAACTCGCCGGAACTAGCCTTGACATGAGGCTGCGGGTGTGAAAGGGGCCGCTTTTGTTGGCGAACCAGACGTTTTCCCCGTTTCAGATCCAATTAGGCGCAAGGAGCCCCACTGGCGGGCAAG
>JAPKZC010000408.1 GCA_026394025.1 Candidatus Solibacter sp. | reverse complement strand
TATCCTGGGATCATACGCACTCTACTGCTATGATCACCCGCGAAGAAGCACTCGATCTGTTCCAATCCGACGACCTGATCGGAATCGGCATGGAAGCCGACCGCATGCGCCGCCATTGGCACCCCGAGGGCGTTGTGAGCTACATCATCGATCGCAACATCAACTACACCAACTTTTGCACAGAGTACTGTAGTTTCTGCGCTTTCTATCGCGCCCCAGGTTCCGCCGAAGGCTACATCCTCCCCAGGGAAGTGATCTACCAGAAGATTCAGGAAACTCTCGACATGGGCGGCACCGGCGTGCTCATGCAGGGCGGGTTGCACCCCGATCTTAAGATCGAGTGGTATGAAGACCTGTTTAGCAGCATCAAGGCCCGTTACCCGATTCACCTGCACTGCCTGTCCGCGCCGGAAGTGACCAACATCGCCGAGGTAAGCGGTCTGAGCCTGCGCGACACCATCGCGCGCTTGCGCGATTCCGGCCTGGATTCGATTCCCGGCGGCGGCGCCGAAATTCTGGATGACGCCGTGCGCCACCGCATCAGCCGCCTCAAGTGCGGCACCCAGGACTGGCTGGACGTGCATCGCACCGCTCACCAGCTGGGCATGCGAACCACCGCCACTATGATGTTCGGCTGCGGTGAGACCCTGGAGCAGCGCATGAACCACCTGGAACTGGTGCGCAATCTTCAGGAAGAGACCGGTGGGTTCACCGCCTTCATCCCCTGGACGTTCCAGCGGGAGAACACCTCGCTCGGCCGCTTCGTCAAGGAAGAAGCCACCGCGGTTGAGTACCTGCAAACCCTGGCGATCAGCCGCATCTATCTCGACAACTTCGAGAATGTGCAGGCCAGTTGGGTGACGCAGGGCCTGAAGACCTGCCAGATGGGCCTGCGGTTCGGCGGCAACGATGTCGGCAGCATCATGATCGAAGAGAATGTGGTCTCCGCCGCCGGCGCCCACCACCAGGCCAGCGAAGAGGAGTTGCGCCGCATCATTCGCGACGCCGGCTTCGTTCCCAGGCAGCGCGACACGCTCTATCGCACCTACTTTCTGAATTGAACGGCATGGGGGGCTTGACAAGTGCTTGAGCAACGGTAGAATAAACTTCATCTAAGCGTTGTTATGCAAACCGCTTGTGAGCACTCTCGCACCCAGATCATCGCCCGCAGAGACGGGGTGGATTACATGGAATGTCTCGATTGCCGGGAGATCTTCGAAGCCGAAGATCTTGAACAGGTGAAGGTTGAGGATGAGGAAGAATGAGCCTTTCGTGCGTTAGCATGGAAGGACATGCACGATCTCACCTACTTCAGGAGCAACTTCGAGCGACTTGCGGAACGCCTCGCGACCCGTAGCGGCGCGATCAATCTGGAGGGGTTCCGTGCCCTGGACCAGAAGCGCCGGTCGGCTATTTCCCGGGCCGAGCAACTGAAAGCGCGCAAGAACCTGGAGTCTGTCGAGATCGGCAAACTCAAGCGCGCAGGCGCCGACACCACCGAGAGGCAAAAGGAAGTGCGCGCCATCGCGGAGCAAATCGCCGCGCTCGATGAAGAGATGAACGCGGTCGACCAACAGTTCCAGGAACTGCTCGCCGGCATTCCCAATATCCCTCACGAGTCCGTCCCGGTGGGCCAATCCGCCGACGACAACGTGGAAGTGCGCCGCTGCGGTGAGCCTCCGCAATTCGACTTCGAGCCTAAGGCTCACTGGGACCTGGGCCCGGAACTCGGCATCCTGGATTTCGCACGCGCCGGCAAGATCACGGGCGCGCGATTCGCGCTCTATTGGGGCCTCGGCGCCAAATTGGAACGTGCGCTTGTAAACTATTTCCTCGACGTGCACACCCGGGACCACGGCTACACCGAAGTGCTGCCTCCCTTTCTGGTGAATTCGGCCAGCCTCTACGGCACCGGCCAGCTTCCCAAGTTCGCCGGCGACCTGTTCAAGTGCGAGGGCACCGATTTCTGGCTGATTCCCACCGCCGAAGTCCCGGTCACCAACATCTATCGCGACGAGACGCTGGAGGCGGAGCAGTTGCCCATCAAGCTGTGCGCCTACACGCCGTGTTTCCGCAGCGAGGCCGGCAGCTATGGACGCGACGTCCGCGGCATCATTCGCCAGCACCAGTTCCAGAAGGTGGAACTGGTGAAGTTCACCCGCCCGGAGCAGAGCTACGACGAACTCGAGAAGCTCACCGCCGACGCCGAGGATATCCTGCGGAGGCTCGGTCTCCCCTTCCGCACCGTGGTGCTCTGCACCGGAGACATGGGCGCTAGTTCGGCCAAGACGTATGACATCGAGGTCTGGCTGCCGGGACAGAACGGGTACAAGGAAATCTCCTCTTGCTCGAACTTCGAAGCCTTCCAGGCACGGCGCGCCGGCATTCGCTACAAGACCGGCAAGAAGACGGAGTTTGCCCACACCATCAACGGCAGCGGTCTGGCGGTAGGCCGCACGTGGGTGGCGATCATCGAAAACTATCAGCAGAAGGATGGTAGCGTGGTCATTCCCGAAGTCCTGCGCCCCTATATGGGCGAGGAAGTGATCCGGCCGAGGGCGGTGCCATCCCAGGCATAGATATTTTCTTCTGGACTCCGCCGCCGGAAACTGCTACTCTCCCGCCAATGGCGCTGTTTAGGGGGGCCTATGAATATTCTGCACGACAAACTGAAACGTGACCTGATCCATCGCGGGTTTTCGCGACGTAGTTTTGGCCGGATCGCCGCCATGATCACTGCCGGAGCGACGTTGCCGTTCTATAACGAGCCCGCCCTGGCACAGCTTTCCAAAATTGACGCGCCCCCGGACGCCGTGCTTCTCAACGCCAATGAGAACCCGTTGGGGCCCTGCAGGGAAGCGCGCGAAGCCGCTGCCAGGATGATCGAGCACGGCGGACGCTACCGGTATAGCGAAGGCGACAGGGTGCAGCAACTGCTCTCCGAACAGGAAGGCGTCCGGCGGGACTACTTGCGGGTATACGCCGGTTCCAGCGCTCCCTTGCACCAGGCCGTATTGGCATTCACCTCGCCGAATCGGCCTTTTGTGATGGCGGACCCCGGTTATGAATCGGGAGCGGGCGCCGCCGCATTCATCGGCGCCGAGACCATACGGGTGCCGTTGATGAAGGACAATGGCTACGCCCATGACGTGAAGGCGATGGCCGCCGCCAGCCCCATTGCCGGTCTGATCTACATCTGCAATCCGAACAACCCCACCGGCACGCTGACCTCGAAATCCGATATCGAGTGGCTGGTGGCCAACAAGCCGGCTGGCAGCGTGGTGATGATCGACGAGGCTTACACCCATATCGCCGGCGCCCCCTTCCACACCGATATGGTGGCCGCCGACAAGGACGTGATCATTTTGCGCACGTTCTCCAAGATCTACGGTATGGCCGGGCGCTGCCATTGCGCGTCCGGACCTGCTCCGGAAGTTGGGCGGGTTCAGCGCCGGCATGATGCCGATCACGGGCATGGCCGCCGCCAGTGCGAGTCTGGAGGCGAAGTACGTGATTCCCGAGCGGCGCAAGTATATCGCCGACGTGCGTGAGGCGACGTACAGCTTCCTGGACAAACACAATTTCAGCTATGTGCCCGGCAAGTCAAACTGCTTCATGATCGACGTGAAGCGGCCGGTCGGGGAAGTCATCAGCGCGCTGCAATCCGAGAAGATCTATGTTGGGCGGCGCTGGCCGGTCTGGCCCACGCATATGCGGGTCACCGTCGGCTTGGCCGAAGAGATGAAGAAGTTCCAGGACGCCTTCCGTAAAGTGATGGCTAGTGGTCGCGCTCGGTGATCAGGTCGGTGACGGCGAGCAGGGCGCGCTGGTAGGGGGACTCGGGGAATTCGCCGATCGTCTGGCGAGCCTTGTCGGTGAACGTTTGTGCGCGCTCTTTCACCCGTTCTATGCCCTGGTACTTCTCCAGCAGCGCCAGAATGCGTTTGAACGGAACGCGCTCGTAGCTGCGGTCGCGCAGGATGGTCTCTACCAGGGCGCGCTCGTCGGCGTTGGCGAGTTCGAGGGCGTACACCAGGGGGAGCGTCACTTTGCCTTCACGGAGATCGCCGCCCACCGGCTTGCCAAGGGTCTTCTCACGGGCGGTGAAATCCAGGACGTCGTCCACCAACTGGAAGGCCATGCCCAGATTCCAGGCGTACTCGCCCAGCTTTTCCTGCGTGCGCGGATCGCTGTGCCCCGCCAGGCCACCCAGGCGGGCGCAGACGCTGAACAGGCAGGCGGTCTTGCGGTCCACCAGTTCCATGCAATCGGCTTCGGTGACGTCGATGCGGCCGATCCGCTCCAGTTGCAGAAGTTCGCCCTCCACCATGACCTGGGTAAGGCCGATCAGCAGGTCCAGCATCTCGAAACTGCGCTCGCGCAGCGCGATCTGGAAGGCCTGCATGTACATCCAGTCGCCGGCCAGCACGCAGGTGTGATTGCCCCATCGCACGTTAGTGGAAGGGCGGCCGCGGCGGGTTTCGGCGGTATCGATGACGTCGTCATGCACCAGGGTTGCGGCGTGGATCAGCTCGACGACCGCACCCAGCTGGATGGCGGAGGTTCCGCCGTTGCCGACGAGTTTGGCGGAGAGCAACAGCAGAGCAGGGCGCAGGCGCTTGCCGCCCGCCGATTGCAGGTACTGCCCGATCGCGGTGACGGCGTCTACCGACGCCACCGATTCCGCGGTGATCTTCTTTTCGACCTGCTCCAGGTCGTCCTGGATCAGGTCGAAAATCTCCCGAGCTGTCAGCGCCTGTCCCAGCTTGCCTAAATTCATGTAAGTTAACCAGTTTAACCGTTACCGGTCTGCCCGCGCAAACACAGAGCGCGGAAATTACTAGTGGTACATTCGGCGATTGCCTCCGGGGTGACGCCGCGCACCTCGGCCAGACGTCGCGCGGTCTCTACCACGAACGCCGGTTCGTTGCGCTTTCCGCGATGCGGCACGGGGGCGAGGTACGGGCAATCGGTCTCGACCAGGAGACGGTCTTCGGGGGTGACTCTGGCGGCTTCGCGCAGGGTTTCGGCTTTGGGGAAAGTGAGGACCCCGCCGAAACTCAAATGAAAGCCCAGGTTCAGCGCCTGGCGGGCTTGGGCGGCATCGCCGGTGAAGCAGTGCATGATGCCGCCGTGGGGCAAACCGGCCACCTGCGCCATGGTGTCCTCCCAGGCTTCGCGGGTGTGGATCACGATAGGCTTGCCGGCGGCAGCGGCGATCTCCAACTGGTGATCAAACACGGAGCGCTGTACCTCGCGGGGAGAGAAATCGTAGTGGTAGTCCAGCCCTATCTCGCCGATGGCCAGCACTTTCGGATGGCTGGCCAAATCGCGCAGGCGAGCGAAGGTGTCGGGCTTAGCCTTCGCGGCGTCGTGCGGATGCACGCCGATGGTGGCGTAGATAAACGGATAGCGCTCAGCCTGCTGGATAGCCACATCCAGACGGCCGCCGGTACCGATGGCCATCATCAGCTCCACGCCGGCGGCCAGGGCGCGCTCGATTACCTGCGCGCGATCGGGATCGAACTTCTCGTCGTCCAGGTGACAATGCGAATCTACCAGGCTCACTTCAGACGCGCTCCCACCGGGATGTCCTCGTGGAAGCCGGCCAGGACGGGTTTGCCGCCTTCCACCGACGCCGCCACGATCATTCCGTTAGATTCGATGCCTTTCAGCTTGCGCGGCTGCAAATTCGCTACGATGACCACCTTGCGGTTCAGCAATTGCTCCGGAGAATAGCCTTCGGCAATGCCGGCCACGATGGTGCGCGGCGCCGCTTCGCCGATATCCACCTTCAGGTGCATCAGCTTGTCGGAGTTCTTGACCCGCTCGGCGAACTTCACCAGGCCGACGCGCAGGTCCACCTTGGCGAAGTCCTCGACGGCGATCTTCTCGTCCGCGGGTTCCGCCGCCTCCGGTTTCTTGCCGAGCAGTTCGTTCTGTTCGGCGGTGACCTTTTCTTCCAGCGCCCGCATGGAAGATACCGCTTCCTTCAAATCGATGCGCGGGAACACCGGGGCGATTTCGCCGATCTTCTGGCCGGGCTGCAGCGTGCCCCATTCCAGGGTCTCGTAGCGCAGCGAGTCGATGGATTCGGGCATCCCGAGTTGCGCCCAAATTCTGGGAGCGGATTGCGGCAGTACCGGACTGAGCAAGGCGGTAGCGATCCGCAGGCTCTCGGCGGCGGTGTACAGCGTGGCGCTCAGATCGGTCTGCGAGACCTGATCGACTTGCCGGGCCAGCTTCCAGGGCGCCTTCTGTACGATGTACTTATCGACGGCGGAGATGAGCGCCCACACGGCTTCCAGCCCCTTGGAAAACTCGAAGGCGTCGAAGTACGTCCGCACCGCGGCCACGGTCTCGTTCGCCAGTGTGGCAATCTGGGGATCGCTGCCCTCGGGAATTTCGTCGCCGCGGTACTGATGGATCATGGTCAGGGTGCGGCTGGCGAGGTTGCCGAGTCCGTTGGCAAGATCGGAATTGTAGCGGCCGATGAGGGCGTCGTAGCTGAACGCGCCGTCCTGTCCAAAGACGATTTCGCGCAGCAGGAAGTAGCGCAGTGCGTCGGCGCCCATCACCTGGCGGATGGGTTCGGAGCGCACGATATTGCCGCGGCTCTTGCTCATCTTGTCGTTTTCAAAGAGCAGCCAGCCGTGGGCGTAGACTTGCTTAGGGAGCGGCATGCCCCCCGCCATCAGGAACGCCGGCCAGAACACGGCATGGAAGCGCGCGATTTCCTTGCCGATCAGGTGCAGGTCGGCGGGCCACAATTCTTCGCCATCCACCGCGCTCATGTAACCGATGAGCGCGTCGAACCAAACGTAAAAGACGTGCTGGCCTTCCACCGGCAGCGGGATGCCCCATTTGAGCGTAGTCCGGCTGATAGAAAGATCGTTCAGCCCCTGGCGCACGAAAGCGATCACCTCATTGCGACGCGTCTCCGGCTGAATAAACTCGGGGTGAGTCTCGTAAAGGGCAATCAGTTTATCCGTGAACGCCGAGAGTTTAAAAAAATAATTCTCCTCGGTGACGGTCTCCGTGGGGCGTCCGCAGATGGGGCAGGGATCGCCGGCCTTAGCCTCGTTGGCGTAAAGTTCGTCGGACACGCAGTACTGGCCCGTGTAGCTGCCCTTGTAGACGTACCCGTTGTCCATGCAGCGCTGGAAAAGCGCCTGCACCACTCTGTGATGCTTCGGGTCGGTGGTGCGGATGGTGCGGTCCACGCGGATGTTGAGCTTCTCCCACTGCGCGCGGAATTCCGCGGAGATGGTGTCGGTGAATTCCTGCGGCGTTTTCCCGGCGGCTTCGGCCGAGCGCTCCACCTTCTGGCCGTGCTCATCAGTGCCGGTGAACATTACGGCGTCATAGCCCTGCATGCGTCTGAAACGCGCGATGGTCTCGGCGGCCATGGTGGTGTACGTGTGCCCGATGTGCGGAGCGGCGTTCACGTAATACAGCGGAGTCGTCAGGTAGTATTTCATCTGGTTAGTTTCAAGTACGCGTAATTGGCTTCGGCGATGATGTGCTTGAGTGCCACACCGCTTTGCGCGGCCAGACGGCGGCAGTCTTCGTACTCGGGGGCATAGCTGCCTTCGCTGGAAACTTTGATGCGCACCTTGCCGTGGGGCGTATCCACCTCGGTCCAGGTGCGCGCCTGCACGCGGCGTTCGGCGGGATAGATGCGCACGCCCAGCGTGGAGGTTTCGGCGAAGATGAGTTGCGCGATGGCCTCGCGGTGCTCCGGTCTGGCGACGGCGCGGAGCAAAGTGCCGGCGCGGCCCTTTTTCATTTGCACGGGCTGCAGAGACACGTCCAGCGCGCCGAATTCCACCAGGCGTTCGGTGGTGTAGGCGAGCACCTGCGGGTTGAGGTCGTCTATATTGGCCTCGATCACACAGACGGAGAGGGCTTCATCGGCGCCGGTGGGTTCGCCCAGGATAACGCGCAGAACGTTAGCGTGATCGGGAAACTCGTGATCGCCGGCGCCGTATCCCGTCGCGGTGACCCTCATGGGAGGCAACACGCCGAAGCGGGTGGCCAGGGTTACGGCCACGGCGGCGCCGGTAGGCGTGGTGAGTTCGAGCGCGGGCCCGCGCGCGTAGATGGGCACTCCGGTGAGCAAGAGCGCGGTGGCCGGAGCGGGCACGGGAAGCACGCCGTGCTCGGTGCGGACGGTGCCAGAGCCCACATTGAGCGGGGAGGAGACCACGGTTTCGATTTCCAGCAGGTCGAGCGCGACGGCGGTGCCCACGATATCGGCGATGGAATCGGCCGCACCCACCTCGTGGAAGTGAACCTTCTCGATAGGTACCTGGTGGACCAGCGCCTCGGCTTCCGCTAGCTTGCGGAAGACGCGGATGGCGGTCCGCTTGGCGGGCTCGGCCAGATTCGCCCGCTCTATCATCCTGATGATAGGGGAGAGGTGGCGATGGGTCTTGGTTTCCTGTACCGCCACGCGGTACTTGGTGGCGCCGATTCCGGAGCGCTTCACCTTTTCGAAAGATACCACGGCTCCGGCCTCGAGCGAGGCGATGGCGTCCGTGATGGCGGCTTGGTCGGCGCCGGCATCGGCCAGGGCGCCAACCAGCATGTCGCCGCTAACCCCAGAGAATGCGTCCAGATAGCAGGTAATAGGCACGAACCTACATTGTAACGGGTTCGGGGGAGGGAACCCGCAATGACACAACCGCTCTGCGCGTCGCAGCGCCGATCGGAGCCGCGACCGTCAGGGAGCGATTCACTTCTTCTTCCGCAGATAGATCGTGCCGTTATAGGTCTTAAACGTGGCTTCTGCGCCGCCGCCGTTGATGGTGCCGTTGATGGTCCGGTCCATCTTCACCTTGAATTTGCCGTCCGCTGAATCGTTCTTCTCCGTGATGGCTCCACCGCCGAGTTTGAAGTCGAAGTCGCTGTAGACCGCTCCGTGGTCGGTGCGCAGTTTCACGTTGGCCTTGAAGTCCGCCGGGAGAGTCACGTCGATCGTGCCGTTCATGCTGCTGAAGGAGAGCGGCTTGTTGGCATCCACGGAGTCCATGGTGACTTTCATGGTGCCGTTCATGGTATTCGCCAGCACCGAGCCGGACACGTTGGTTAAGGTGATCTTGCCGTTGTGGCTATTGACGTCCAGTTCGCCCTTGACACCTTCCACGGCGTTTTCACCCTGCATGGTGCGCAGGGTAAGCGAGGTGTCGGGCGGCACGGAGATCACCAGTTCCGCGTGCTGCATGCGCTGCATGCGTACCGTCACCACGTTGTTTTCTTCTTCCACCGAGAGGCCTCGCGCCGGAAGGTCGAGACGCCGCATGCCGCCCACTGTCTTGGGATCGCGGTCACGCCCGCTGCTGCCGTCGCGCGCCTCTACGATCACTTCCTTGCCTGCGTAGCTCTTTACCGTGATCGAGCCGCCCATCATGTTCACGTCTACTTTGCGTGCGTGCGTGGTATTGCGTGCGGGTACAACCACCCGTTCGCTATTCGTATCCTGCGCCAGTCCGAGCGAACAAGCCACCAGCGTAATGCCCACAAGGGCGCTCTTTGGTTTCATCGTATTTTCCTTTTCAGAGAGTCCTGGAGTGCAGCCGGATGTTGCCGTTCAGCGTGTCGAAGGACAGTTCTGGCCCGCCCTTGCCTGCGCGCCCGCCTGCAGTGCCGCCGGAGCGGTACACAAATTTCCCGTTGCGGCTGTCGCCGGCCACCGTCCTCGGTTGCGAG
>JAPKZC010000788.1 GCA_026394025.1 Candidatus Solibacter sp. | reverse complement strand
TCCACGCTGATGCATGGCTCACTGTGAACATGCAGCAGACCGGCCACGGCCTGGCGGAAACTACCAAAAGTTGGGAAAAGATTGCTGCCGACTACAACAAGACGCCGGTCAAGCCAGTGATGGATGCCGAACCGCTCTACGAAGATCACCCGCTGGCCTTCCGGGCGAAGGACAACGGATACTCCTTCGATGCCCACGTCCGCCAGCGCGCCTACTGGGATACCTTCTCGGGCGCCTTCGGGCATACCTACGGCAACCACTCCGTCTGGCAGATGTACGCGGCCAAGCGGAAGCCAATCAACGGACCGCTGCTCTACTGGAACGAGGCGATCCACCGTCCCGGCGCGGCCCAGATGCAGTACGTGCGGGTGCTGATCGAATCGCGGCCCTTCCTCAGCCGGGTGCCGGATCAGTCGATTGTGGTGAACGCACTGGAGGGCGCCGACCACATCGCGGCCACGCGCGGAGACGGGTATCTGTTCGTCTACAGCGCGCAAGGGCGCCCCTTCACTGTCAACATGGGGAAGATCTCCGGCGATCGCGTCAAAGCCCGGTGGTACAACCCGCGCACCGGAACCTCGATGGAGATTGACCCTCTAGACAATCGCGGGACGCACGAGTTCCAGCCGCCTTCGCAGGGTTTTGGCAGCGACTGGGTGCTGGTGCTGGACGACGCCGGCAAGAGTTTCAAAGCGCCCGGAATGTAAGGGCCGCAACGGCCGAATTTCGAGCGCGCGAAACTCGCAGGGCTTCAGCTTGATGGAGGCGTTATTGCCGGCCACCGGAGAATAGGCGTCAGTCCGCGGAGAACCGCTCCCTCTGACGGTCGCGGCCGGGGTCTGGGCCGCGCGTATGTGAGCAACCGGGATCCCGATAGGTGGCTGAACCTGGCGCGCCCTATTGGGGGTCGATCACCGCTTCGATGATTTCCAGGCGGCGTTTGGGGCTTTCGCCTTCGACCGCTTCCTTCTCGAACGCGTCGAGCACTTCCATGCCCTCCACGATGCGGCCGAAGGCGGAGTATTTCCCGTCCAGGTGCGGAGCGGGACCGAGCATCAGGAAGAACGAGGTGCTGGCCGAATCCGGGTCGTCAGCGCGCGCCATGGAGAGAATGCCGCGCACGTGCTTCACCTCGCCGGAGAACTCGCCCTTGAGCGTGCGCACCCAGCGGTCGGCCGGGTGGGTGGCGCCACCGGGGCGCGTGTTCCCCATGCCGCCCTGCACCACGAAATCCTTCACCATGCGATGGAACCCCGTGCCGTTGAACCAGCCGGTGGCGGTGAGTTTGAGGAAATTGCGCACGTGGTTGGGCGCCCAATCGGGCTCCATCTTGACTCTAACGGTCCCGAGCGTGGTCTTCAGTGTGACCGTGCGGCGCAGTTCATCGAGGGTGGCGCTGACGAATGGCTCCACCTTCTTCCTCTCGATGGTCACCTTGAGAATGCGCACCGGTTTTTCGGCGAAGCCATCGGCGGCGGAGGGAGATTGCGAAATCTTCTCCACCACGTCCATGCCTTCGTTGACGCGCCCAAAGGTGGAGAACTTGCCATCCAGCGGCGGTTGCGGCGAGACGCACACGAAGAACTG
>JAPKZC010000179.1:1604-9602 GCA_026394025.1 Candidatus Solibacter sp. | reverse complement strand
CGCACATCTTCCGCACGGATCCCCACGCAGACGCGGTCGCCTTTGAAATGCCCCTTCAGGTAAGGCCCGCTCAGCACGAAGCCGGCGCACTCCAGCCGGCTCTGGTTGCGGCCTGGGTCGAGCGCCGCGATGGTCGCCGGATACAGGTTCGAGACGCCCACCAGACGCGCCGCCTCCACCGATTCGGGGTGCGCCATTACCTCGCGCGCCGGCCCGCAGCCTACCATCCGGCCGCCCTCCAGCAGCGCCAGCCGATCCGCCGAACTGTAGCAGAGATCGAGCTTGCCCATGACCCACAGGACGGGCCCGTCGAAGGCATCGCGGACCAGGCGCAGGAGAGCATCATCGGCGTCGCGCGCGACACGTGCATCAACCAGGAGCAATTTCGGCTCCGTGATCAGCGCGCGCGCCACCTCGGTGCGCAGGCGGCTTGCGGGCGCAAGGTCGCGCGGGCGCATCTCCAGCGCCTCCGCCAGTTCGAAGCGCTCCAGCATTTCAGCCACCCGTCTGGTTCGCTCCAGCCGCGCCCACCGGCCGGCAGCGAACAGCAGGTTCTGCCGCACGGTCATGTGGGGGAAGAGCGCGTCGCGTGCGCCCACCCATCCGCAACGCCGGCGGCGCGGCGGCAGATTCACGCGTGATTCGGCGTCGAATACGATGGCATCGCCCACCAGTATGCGACCCCGCTCGGGACGCGCGAAGCCAGCGACGGCCTCCAGGGTTGCGGTCTTCCCCGCCCCCGCCGGACCGTGCAGGGCGGTGATTCCGTCAGGCAGAGGCAGATCGATATCGAGGCTCTGGTTCGCGATACGTGCGTGAGTCATAAGGCGGCCACGATGCTCCACTCCATCCACACGCGCACAAACGCGACTCCGGCCGCAGCCAGAATGGGCCGCCAGCAAAGTGGCAGCATGACGCGCCAGAAAATCCGCCACTCCGGGCAGCCGAGGCTGCGCGCCGCATCGCCGTAATCCCGATTCAACTCCTGCAAGGTTTTCCGCGAGCCGAGCACAATCGGCGGCAGCGCCGCAATGGCCCCAACCGCGGCGCCGGTCTGCCACGGAAACACCGGCCGGAGGAGGACCCATGCCAGAATCACCACCGGCGTGGCGAACAATAGCGCCAGCACCGCCAGCGTGGCCCTGCGGCCGATGAACTCGCGCGTCGCCACCCGGTAGACCAGCCAGAGCCCCACCACCAGCGCCCCCGCCGTGGCGAGCCCGGCGACACGAAAGCTAAGCCACACCGCCGGCCAATTGAGGGTCATAAGGACCTTCAATTATAGCTGGCGCATGCGCGCGCTGAAATGCCTCAGGAACGGCGGCGCCTCCACAATCTCCATCCCGCGAATGCTCTGCTTGTGCTGGTTCACCTCGAGAATGGCTTCCACCACGTAATCGATGTGACTCTGCGTGTACACCCGCCGCGGAATGGCCAGACGCAGCAACTCGTGCCGCGCGGCCTCGCCGAACATCAGGCTGCCAATCTCCACACTGCGTATCCCGGCGTGGCGGTAGAGCTCCACGGCGAGCGCCTGCCCCGGAAACTGCGCCGCCGGTATGTGGGGCAGCATGCGCGCCGCATCGATATAGATCGCGTGCCCCCCGGGCGGCTCCACAATCGGCACCCCGTGATCCGCGATGTGCCGCCCCAGGTAACCGGTGGACTCGATCCGGTAGTGCAGATAGTCCGCGTCCAGCACTTCCTCCAGACCGACCGCGATGGCGTCCAGGTCTCGCCCCGCAAGGCCGCCGTAGGTGGGAAAGCCCTCGGTCAGAATCAGCAGGTTGGTCTGCTCCAGGAACACCCGGTCGTCGTTGGTGCAGAGCAGGCCGCCGATGTTGGCGAAGGCGTCCTTCTTGGCGGAGAAGGTGCAGCCATCGGCCAGGCGAAACATTTTCTGGGCAATTTGTTTTGGAGTCCAATCGGCGTACCCGGGTTCGCGCTGGCGGATGAACCAGGCGTTTTCGGCGAACCGGCAGGCGTCCAGATACAGCGGGATGCCGTGGGGCGCGCACACGGCTTTCACCGCCTCGATGTTGGCCATCGAGACCGGCTGTCCCCCGCCCGAGTTGTTGGTCACCGTCAGCATCACCAGCGGAATCTTCGCCGCGCCCTCGGCGGCAATCACGCGCGTGGTATCGAAATGGGTATTGGAGGGCACCACGTGCCCCGGCTTGCACATCACCGTGAACAGGATGCGCTCCGCCGCCCGGCCCTGGTGAGTCGGCACCATGTGGCGGAAGCCGGTGAGCGCGTCAGCCACCTTCTTGAGGCGGAAGAAACTCTCGCTGCCGGCGTAGGATTCGTCGCCGCGCATCACCGCCGCCCACTGTTCGGTGGACATGGCGCTGGTGCCCGAATCGGTCAGCAGGTCTATCAGGATGTGGCGGGCCTCAATCAGGAAGAGGTTGTAGCCCGCCGCTTCGAGATAGCCCTGGCGAGCAGCCGGCGTGGTGTGGCGCAGTGGCTCCACGCTCTTGATGCGGAATGGTTCGATGATGGTGCGCACGTCCGGATTATCGCACCCGGCGCGGCGGCGCTCGCGGGTCTTACTGCTCGATGAGGAACTGCACGCGATTGCTTTCCACGCCGTCGGCGGTGATGTAGAGTTCGGCCGGCCCGGAATTATTGATGGCAGGCAGTTGCACTTCGATCACGTAGAAGCCGATGAAGCCGCCGGCCAGTGTGGCGCGCGTGACCGGCCCGGGCGCACCGTTTACGAAGGCGCGGATGACCGCCGTCACGGCGGGCGGATTGTCCACTCGCGCCGCCATGCCGGTGGGCCAGGCCGGAGTCACCTTGCCGAGTCCGGTGGCGGAGACGAGCAGCCGGGCGCCAGGGTGTGCCGCTTTGCGGGCGTCCAGCAGCAAGCCGGACTCGGCATCCTGGAGGATGGGGGTACCGTCGAACCCCACGAAAATCGCCGGCGAGACGGGCTGCACCTGCATCCCCAGGCGCACGTTTCCATTGCCGGTCACCAAAGCCAGCATTACGTTGGGCCCCACCGCATCGAACGGTACTTGAATCTGCGAGGCATCGTCGGCCGCGGCCAGCACCGGGTAGTCCAGATTACCGCCGCGCGCCGACATGACGCGCCCGCCGATGACGGAGAGCAGAGACCCCGGCGCCGCGGCGCGGGTGCTGAAATCCGCCGCGTTGACAAGCCGCAGGTTGCGCAGGCGGTGCGGCGCCGCCGTGGCATAGACGCCGTAACCTTCCACGGCCGCGTAAAGCTGAATGCCCGCCGCGTCCAGCCGGACGTCGCTCGCGCCCATCCCGGGCGGCAAACGCTCGGACAGACTGATCCAGTTGACGTTGGGAGACCCCGCGTTATCCAGATCCATCTGAGCCCAGAAAACGCCCTGGTCGGTGGCCACGTAAACCGCGCCAGCCGCGCGTTCCCCGGTGATGGCGTGCGCCGGCACGTTCGGCAGGTTGGAATCCAGCGCATCCCAGTACGAACCGGCGTTGTGAGTGCGCAGCACGTGGGGAAGACCGGGCCCGCCCAACGCCGCCAGCGCCACGTCCGGCCGTACCGGGTCCACAAAGATGCGTTCCACCGGTCCGCTGGCGCGCCCGGTATCCGTCGCATCAAAAGTTGCGCCGTCATCCCGCGAGATGAGAATCCGGCCGCCGGCAGTTCCCAGGTAGACCGTGGTCCCGCTCTTGCCATACGCGGTCGCCGCCACGCCGGCACGCTCCGAGTAGGCTCTGAGACGCACCGCGTCGCCGCGCGATGTGGCATCGTCCACCGGTTGCCACACCGATCCGCCGGGCGGCAGTTCCATGGCGCCCATACCGTCGATTTCGACGCGCGTTCCCGCCGTGCCGCTGGGCGTCGCCAGAATCCGCTGGACTCGAAGATTGGGCAGCAGGTCGTTCAGCCCCATCCACGACAGCCCACCATCCATAGAACGCCACACGCCGAAATCGTTGGCCACCACGATCTGATCCTGGTTGGCCGGCGATACCGCCACGCTACGCTGCCCAAAACCGATGACCGAATCGGTTTTGAAGGCGGTGAGGTTGGCCCAACTGCGCCCGCCGTCATCCGACCGGAACAGGTGCCGGCCCAGCGCGTAGACCCGGCCGAAGCCGGAACCTACGAGGCGGGCTCCATTTTCCGGGATGCGGACCACCGGAGGTTCCGGTTGCCGCGCGGGTTCCGCCGCATTCTGGCTCGGCATCCAGATTTCGTAATCGGAAGTCTCGAAGAGCCTGCCGTTGCGCGAGCGCGCGTAGAGCGTGCCGCCGCTGCCGGAGAACCAGACCCTATCCACCGCGCCCGTGGCCGGCGACGCCAGCAGGAAATCCACGGCGGAATTGCCCACTCTCCCGCCGGACTGTTTCCTTATGACACACTGTTGGTTCTCATTCTACCCTACTTGCCGCCCCACCGCCGGAATCAAGCCGATGAATTCAATCGATTTATTGCCAAAACTTCGTCCCGGTCCCCCATTTGCAATGCAGGTTTAGTGCTAGACTGAATCTAGCGTACGACTATGCTTAGGCGACTTACGTTCGCGCGGGCCATGCACACGCTGCTGATTGCGGCCGCGGTGGTGGTGTCGTTGAACCCGTTGTACGCGCAATGCTCACTGGCCCCTCAATCCGCCGGCGCCATGGTGGTGTTTCAATCGGGCGATGTCTCGCAGTTGGGGGATCGCGCCGGGTACCGCCTGACGATTCCACCCTGCGGCGTCGTCCCGCAGCGGCACACGATCAAAACGGGCGCCGATGGGTACGCCAAATTCCAGGTATCGGACGGCAGCACGTTTGAGGTGTTCCCCAATTCCGAAGTTACTTTCCGCATGACCTACGGCATTGGCGACCTTCTGAACGTCTGGATGGGCAAGGTCAAAGTCTATATCCAACACCTCCCCGGCATTCCGAATCCGAATAACGTCACCACGCCCACCGCGCTGATTTCGGTGCGTGGCACCATCTTCGATGTGGATGTGCAGGATCTCGACGGCACGACCTTCGTCACGCTAGATGAAGGCCTCGTGGATGTCCGGCATCTCCTGGTGGCTTCGAGAATCGTCCGTTTGAACCCGGGCGAATCCGTGCAAGTGCTGCCCAACACGCCCCTGGCGGCATTGGGCCGGGACAAGGGTATGATTCTGCGCCAGGTGCTCAGGGGCCTGGAAGATGCGGTTCGCCAGGCAGTCTACCAGCGGCCTGGCAGCTCCGGCCCCGGCGGCACTACCAGTGGACCGGTGGGCTCCGCCGGCGGCGCGCAGGGCGACAAGGGCAAGAATACCGGCACGACCACCGGGACCGGCACCGGCACCGGCGCACCGACTGGCGCGCCTCCCGCTCCACCCCCGCCACCTCCTCCTCCGGGCGGCGGCGCATAGTTTCGTACCCCGCAGCAGCACGCAAATCCAAGCGGTCCCGTTTTACGGGGCCGCTTGTTCGTGCCACGTGATAAATTGAAACAGTGCGGCTGACTGTCTTTCTCTGTGCCGTTGCGGCATACGCCCAGGCGCAATCCTCGCCATCCCCGACTGCCGGGCTTGAGCCCGCATGGGATATCGCCGTCGTGCTTCAGGAAATCAGCGCGCACGCCGGGCGCTTGCTGCCCGTCCTCAATCAACTCGACGCCCCGGAGTGGGTGGCGAAGGGCGCGAGCGATACCTACGTCGAGCAACTGGAGTCCAGCCGGCAGCAGACGCGCGCCCTGGCCGACGAATCCAAAGCGCTGTCGCGCAGCCCCGAAAAACTCTCCGGCGCGCTGCAACTGTTCTTTCGCATGGAAGGGCTGGAAACCATGCTCAACTCGCTCCAGGAAGGCGCCCGGAAATATCAGGGACCGAACGTCGCTCAGTCGCTAGCTGCGCTTTTTGGCGAAGGCGGCGCCAACCGCGAGCGCTTCCGCAGCTACATCGTCAACCTAGCCGCCGAACGCGAACACCAACTCGAAGTGATGGATCGCGAAGCCCAACGCTGCCGCGCAACTCTCATGGCGCCGCCGCCACCGAGCAAGACCCCAGGAAGGAAGAAGTAAGCCCCCATGCCGTTCACGTGCAGCATCTGTGGAGAGGAATCCACCCGAATTTGCGTCCGTTGCACCAAGGATGCCTGCGACAACCATCTCTGCGAGTAGTGCCTGCGATGCAGCGATTGCTGCGAGTGCGAAGTGAAATTGTCCAATCCTGCGCGCATGATGGTCCACGCCGCCGTGTCCAACCACGTGGAGGCGGCGATTCCCGAACCGGAACCGGACCCCGAACCGAACCCCGACGCGGATCCCACGCCGCCTCTGGAAGACCCCGTCGCCCCTTAATGCCCGCGGCCGCCCGTGCGGCCTACACCGCCGCGCCGTATGCCGCGGCTACCTGCTTGCGCACGAAATCCAGATCTTGGCGGAAGGCGCCGATCTCATCCTTGGGCTGGTAGCGGACTTCGATGGTGATGGGGCCCACGAAGCGGACCCGGGCCAGGGCGGCGAAAAACTGGCGCCAGTCCACCATGCCCTGGCCCAGCGGGCACGGTGTGGCCTTCCAGACGCCTTGGGCATCCTTGTTCCAGGTGAAATCGCGCACCGTCACGGCTTTCAGCTTGGGAATGGCCAGACGCATCACGATTCCAATTCCGGACGCGCCGGCAGTCTCCGTGGCGAAGCCGGGGTCGAAATTGTAGCCCACCCANNGACGTCCCAGAGCCCGGCGCCTACAGAATCCCCGGACGAATTATGGAAGGCCATAGCGACGTTGTAGGCGCGGGCGATGGAGGCGAGGCCGATGATCTCGCGCTGCACTTCGCCCAGGCGCGCTTCCAGGTCGGGCGCGTTGCCGTACTTCCAATAGCCGGGGCGGAACAGACCGATGCCCATGAAGTTCGCGATGCTCAGGATCTGCCGGCCGTAGGGGTCGTTGCCCGAAATCACCGATGTCGAGATGATAGGTACGTCCAACCCCACGCCGCTGACGGCTTCGATGGCGCGCATCAGGTCCGAACCGGCCTGCTCGGGGGGTATGTGGCTACCGGGCACTACGGCCAAGTCGCAGCCGTCGAAGCCCAGATCGCGCAGCACCATGCCGACGGCTTCGTACTCCACTTTGATGAGATGCTGCGAGTAGAGACAGACGGCGGGGGTGGTGCGCGGCTTGGGAGGGGTACGCGGGCGCGGCACGCGCGGCCCGTCCGGCATGCCGGCGGGCGGTTGCGGCTGCTGTGCGGCGGCCACCCGGAGCGCCGCCATACCTGCCAGTATTTCCCGTCTTGTGATTGCCATTCCGCTTGCCCCGACCCCTTGGCGCCTCAGGATGCCGTTTCACCAACGCTCCGTGACGGCGGCGGCCCGGATTGGCGCATCGCAACTCCGACCGGAGCCGCGCACGTGCACAAGCGGTTGCCCGGTACGCAGGGAACTTTGGAAACGGTGTACTCCGCTATTGTAGGCTACTTCGCGCTACGCGCTTTCGGAGCCGGCGCGGTGGCCTTCTTGATGGCGGTCTCAGGATCGCCGCGTTGCCATTGGTCCAGCAATTCCTGTTCCGGCACGCCGGCGGTGCGGCCCACCAGCAGAAAAGCGGGCAGCGCATAGCGCAGCGTCTTCCAGCGCGCCATCTCGACGAGGGCCGGCAGGGCGCGCGTGCGGATCAGATTCAGCGTGGCGGCGGGGCGCTGCTCGGTCAGGGTGACCAGCGCGAGCGCGGCCTGCTGCCGGTCGCCCAGCACGATCGAATTCAGCATCTCCACCAACCAGGTGGGTTCGATGCGCAGTCCGAGTTCCGGGCGTTTCTGGGCGAGCACCGCGACTGCCATCATGGCGCGCACCGCGTTGGCGCGCACCGCCGGTTCGGCATCCTGCATGGCGAATTGCAGGTCCTTGATCACCTGGTCCTTTTTCGGCGCGTAGGCGATCACCGCGGCGGCCACGGCCCGTTCCTCGGGTTCGGCGCCGTTACGCAGCACCTCGCGCAGCACCTCGATGCGGTCCACGGCGAACCCGGCGAACTGGTCCTGCCCGCGGCGCGCCGCGGGGTC
>JAPKZC010000179.1:0-1599 GCA_026394025.1 Candidatus Solibacter sp. | reverse complement strand
TGGTCCTGCCAGCGGCGCGCCGCGGGGTCGGCCATGCGGGATTCGCCGGAAGTGAGATCTTCCGCCGCGTTGCCGAGTTGCGCCGCCCGCTCCACGGCGCCCAGGAACTCACGATAGGCAGGCATGAGGTCTTCGGGCAGGGTCGCCGTGCCTGCCGGAGCCTGCCGGGTGCCGAAATGCGGGGAGCCCCGCTCCTCGATGCCGATGAACAGGATGGCGTTCGCACCATCGCAGCAGACCGCCTCCACGCGGGCGGCGGCCACCCCGGGAATCAGCTCGAGCCGGTCTTCAAGATCGCCCTTGGAAGGCGGCAGCGGGTCGCCAGACTTGAGTTGCAGCGTGGTCAGGATCTTGTCGGGCGCCAGTTTGCGGAGTCCGTAAAAATTGATATCGCCGGTTTTCGGCGCCTGGGCGGCGGCCGGGCACGCGGCCGCCGCCAGGATTAGGAGCCATCGAATCACACTACTGAGACGCACGGAGTGGCAATTGGGCTTCAGCCGCGTGCCTGCTGCTGCGCGATCGGGCCGATCAGGGGCAGCACGATGGTCTTGCCCTGAAAGGTCTGTATCAGCAGGATGATCCACAACACGACGAAGGCCAACCCAACCAGGCTGCTCAGGAATAACATGCTCCAGAGATGCAGCATAGCCAGAACGATAGAGAGCCCGTAGGAGATAATGATCCAGGCCACGTTCAGGAAAATCGATTGGAAGGCGTGGAATCGGACTACCGGGTTCTTATTGTAGGGAGCCAGCACCAAAAAAACGATACCGGTGATCAGGCCGACCAGGTAGCACAACCCGGAAGCCACATTGTCGGCCATCGCGCCCGATGCCTGCATGGCGGGGCCAGGCGCGGCGGACGGCGCCGCGCCAACCCGACCTCCACATTTCGCACAGAACTGCCCTTCTACCGCTGAACCGCACGTCGCACAAAACGCCATTGGTATTCCTCCTCCTAAACTCTAATGTGCGTTGCGCTCAACGGCAAGTGCTAAAAAAAGACAACCCGGGCTTAATGCCCCGGGGGACCGAGCACAAATTGCGGAATCAAGGCACCCGCAACCGCGCCGGCGACCAGTGCGGGAGTGCCGGCGCCCAGATAATCGATCAATAGGCCGGCGAGCGCGCCAATCCCGGCGCCGACGACAGCGATCATCAGCCTCTTGGCCATGGCTCCTATTGTAGTGTGCGGCGGCTTGGGTGCGCGGTTTGATGTGAGGGCGAGGGAGCGAACGCTCCCGACCTATCCCTTACCCGGCGAAGCCGGAAGCAAACAAGGTGGGTATTTGACGCGGAGACGCGGAGAGCCAAATTTGAGAAGTCAACGGCGGAGAGAACGCGGAAGCGGAGGGACGTGGGCCGGCGCCACCGACTTTTTCGCAGGAAGTTGAGGGCTATTTCAGAGTGCCGCGGGAGCCTGGCCAAGGCCGCGGCGGCGAGCTACTGCCGGGCGGGAGGCTGCGCGGGCCCCTCGGGGTCGCCCATGATGTACAACTTCTCCTCCGGGTGCAGAAGCTTGAGACGCTTGCGAATCTCCAGTTCCTGGGCGGCGGGGTTATTCTTCAGCCGGTTGATGTACTCTTGTTGACGCTCGATC
>JAPKZC010000383.1:5674-12419 GCA_026394025.1 Candidatus Solibacter sp. | reverse complement strand
CCCAGGATTCCGACAAGGTACTCGCCGCCACCGGCAAGTATCCGGCCATCTGGGGTTCGGATTTCGGTTTCCTCGACGGTGAGGACAAAGATTCCATCATCCATCGCGACCTGATGATCGAGGAGGCTAAGAAGCAAGCCGCCGCCGGCTCCATCATCACCCTCTGCTGGCACATGTTGCGGCCCACCGAGGATGAGCCCGGCAAGGCCGGTGAGAACGGCAGAACGAGCGAAAGCTGGCGCGGCAGCGTGCAGGCCCGCCTCACCGATGAGCAGTGGCTGGAACTGATCACATCCGACTCGCCGCTTCATAAGCGCTGGGAAAAGTATATGGACACCGCCGCCGGTTTCCTGAAGCAGCTTCAGGATGCCAATATTCCGGTGCTGTGGCGGCCCATGCACGAAAACAACGGTAACTTCTTCTGGTGGGGCGGCCGTCCGGGACAATCCGGCACGGCGCAACTCTTCCGCGAGCTCTACTATCGCATGGTCAACGTCCACCACCTCAACAATCTGGTCTGGGTGTGGAACCAGAACGGCCCGGCCCCGTTCGGCGAGTTTCACCAGTTCTTTCCCGGCCAGAACTTCGTCGATGTGGTCAGCTACGACAACTACCGCACGCTGGACGAAAAATACTATTGGGAACTGCTGGACCTGGCCAACGGCAAGCCAATTGCCTTCGGCGAGCTGGGGAGCCCCCCCACCGCCGAAGTTCTCAAGTCGCAGCCCAAGTGGGTGTGGTTCATGGACTGGGGCGGCGGAATCGAACGGCAGGCCGAACGCCTGAAGGCGGCCTATGGGAATCCGTGGGTAATCAGCCGCGGCGACCCGCTGCCCAAGTAGGAGCACCCAAATGGGGCGGCAACCGGGCCTTTCTTTAATTAGCGATCTCTGGCAAGACGTCCGCTTTGCTTGCCGGATGTTGCATCGCGCGCCGTCCGTCTCCGTCCCGGCCATTCTGGTTCTGGCCTTGGGTATCGGCACCGCCACCGCTCTGTATGCCATCGTGTACGCGATGTGGCTGCGGCCTCTGCCGTACCCCAATGCGGACCGATTGGTTTCGGTGACCACGTACTTCGCCGGCTACAAACTCGACGCCTTGGCCAGTCCCGATTACGGAACCTGGCAGGGAACCCGCTCCCTGGGCGCCCTCGCGGCCTACAGCGTAGGCAATGCGGCGATGATCGCGCCGCACGAGACAGTGGAAGTGGGCCGCGCCCAGATCAGCGGCAACCTGCTCGATGTCCTGCGCATTCACCCTGCCCTGGGGCGCGGTATCCAGCCGGCGGACGACGGCCCCAACGCGCCCCGCGTCGCCATGTTGTCCGATGCGCTCTGGCGCGAGCAGTTCGGTGCGGACGGGAACGTCATCGGCCGCGCCACGCGCATTGATGGCGCGGCGTACACCATCGTCGGCGTCCTGCCTCGCGGCTTCCGTATGCCTGACGAACGGCGCGTCGATCTGCTCACGCCGCTGGCACTGGCGGAAAGCTGGCTCCGGCATGGCAGCGGCGCCATGAAGATTCTCCACGGGGTGGCGCGCCTCGAACCCGGAATCACGCTCGCCCAGGCGCGTGCCGAACTTTCCACCCGCCTGGCCGCCAGCCGCGCGCAAGACCCGCAAATCTATCGCGAGGATGTGTCGCTCCGCCTGCTGCCGCTTCACGAGTATCTGGTTCGCGATGTCCGCACCGTTGCCGTCGTGCTCATTGGCGTGCTGACGGCCATCCTGCTCATTGCGAGCGCCAACGTCGCCAGCCTCCTGGTAGCCCGCGCCGCCGGACGCGCGCGGGAGATGGCCGTGCGCGTGGCCCTGGGAGCCAGTGCACTGCAAATCGCCCGGCCCCTGCTCATGGAGGGACTGGCCTTAGGCCTTGCCGGTATCGCCGGTGGTCTGGCCGTCGCGCGCGCGCTCATCGCACTCGTGCCGCGGTTGCGTCCCGCCATGCTGGCCCGCGTCGAGGGCGTGACGATCAATAGCGACGTCCTGGCCGCCGCCTTCGGCGTCGGTTTGCTCTGCTCACTCGGGTTCAGCCTTGCCCCTGCCCTGCCCCTGCGGCGGCTGCGCCTGCGGCGTACTCTGGTTGTCGGCCAACTGGCGTTGTCGCTGTTGCTCGTGGTTTCGGCCACCTTGCTGCTGGAGAATCTCGCCGTACTCAACTCGGTTGCACCCGGCTTTCACACGGAGCAACTGGTTACCGCGTCAATCACGGTGAAGGGCACGCGGTTCGCCGAATCTACCGTCGAACTACGGCGGGAACTGCGCGACCGCATGCAGCGTACTCCCGGACTCTCTTCGGTCGCGTTCGCCGACGCATTGCCACCCACCGGTGCCGCCCGCATCACCACGTTCAGCAGTGCCGACCGCCCCCTTCCCGAACCGTTCCAGCGTTTGGATAACGTCATCGTGCGCCGCGTGGATGCCAGATTCTTTGAGGCGATGGGCATCCCGCTGCTGCAAGGCCGCGGATTCACCGCGGCGGACGAGGCCGGAGAGGGCTTCGTCGCCATCGTGAATCGAACTTTGGCGGACCGCTACTTTGTCCGCGAAAGCGCTCTCGGCAAACACGTGGATGGCGCCGGCATCCCGTGGAAAGCTGTCGTGGGAGTGGTGGCCGATACACGCAACGATGGCCTGCGGAACCCGACGCGCCTGAAATCTATCTGCCATTGACCTCGGCCGAGGCGCAAGGCGGCGGCATCACCCAGGGTTACGGCCTCAATGTGGTCGTCCGTAGCGCGGGCGAGCCGGCGATCGTCACGTCGTTGCTCCGCGAGCACCTGCGGGCGATCGACCCCGCACTGCTCGCCCGAGTTACCTTGATGCACCAGCAATGGCAAGACCTGCAAGCCGGCCCGCGGTTTCAAGCGATGCTCTTCACCGGCTTTGCCGTGCTTGCTCTCCTCCTGGCCTGCACCGGCATATACGGAGTGCTCTCGCATGTGGTCGTCCTCCGCCGCCAGGAGATCGGCATCCGCGTGGCCCTGGGCGCCCGCCCGGTGGATGTGCAGCGTCTGATTGTGCGCGAGGCGGTGATCCTCGCCCTGGGAGGCGTCGCGATCGGCCTCGCGGGTGCGCTGGCGGGCTCGCGCCTGATCGCCAGTCTGCTGTATCGCGTCAATCCGCGGGATCCCCTGACGCTGGCCGCAACCGCCGCGCTCCTCGTCCTGCTGGCCGTCTGCGCAAGCATTCTGCCTGCCCGCCGCGCCTCGCAACAGGACCCGGCGCGCACGCTACGCGCCGAGTGAGGTCGATTGCACCGGGTGACCCGGTATAATCCGACCCGGATATCACCGCCGGGCGTTATCCTGGTTTCAGCTCCCCACGCCGTTGCGCGTCTCGAGCCTTTGCATCGGAAAGGATACCCATGGCGCGCCTCTTCTTCCTCGTACTCATCGCTTTCTCGTTACAGGCTCAGGACTACACGCTCGGCATCGGGGTATACCCCGGCAACCCCAAGGAGAACTCCGCGCCGGCTGTACGAATCGATTCCAGTACCTACCGTAACCTGGCGCTGCACCGTCCGGCCTGGCACTCCTCCAGCTACGATTACAACCTGACCGCGCAGTTAGTCACCGATGGCATCAAGGAGACCGCGCTGCCTCGCTGGGTCTCCACCTCCACCAGCCAGCACGGCGTCTTCCAGAAGAACGAGCGCGAATGGCTCCTCGACGGCAATTGGGTGACCGCCATCGATCTCCCCGGCCCCACGGCCTGGGTGCAGTTCGAAATGGCCGGTGGCGCTTCCCCACTCGAAATCGACCGCATCGAGGTTGACGGCGCCGTCAAGGCGCCCGAACCCGAAATCTGGTCCTGCATGGTCTCCGGTTCCGATGACGGCGCCGCCTGGAGTGAACTCGGCCACGCCGATGGCATGTCGCGACCCTCTGGGGACATACGCCCCTCCGTCAAGTTCGCCGCGCCCTCCCGCCACCGCTTCTACCGCATCGCCTTCTCAGACCCCCGCGCCCGCTCCTGGCATGTCAACGAGGTCTCGCTGTTCCGTCGCGGTCAACCCGTGCACATCGGCGGACCCTATCACTTCTCGAGCGCGTGGAAAAGCGCCGCCGCGGGCGAAGAGTGGGTCTACGTGGATCTCGGCGCCGTCTGCACCTTCGACCGCGTCACGCTTTCCTGGATCCGCCGCGCCGCCGAAGGCTCGCTCCAGGTATCCGACGATTCCGTCCAATGGAAATCCATCGCCGCTCTGCCCGCCTCAGGGCTTTCCGACGAATTGAAGCTCGCGCCGCCCGCCCAGGCAAGGTACGTCCGTGTCCTCATGCGGAAGCCCGCCGCGCCGGAAGGCTACGTCCTTAGCGAACTGGAAGTTTTCGGCAAAGGCGGCCCGGTGCCGCATGCCAAGCCCGGCCCGCAACCTTCCGCCACTCGTCTGGAACTCTCTGGCGGCGCCTGGCGCGTCGAGCGCGATTCGCTCGTCAAAGCCGATGGCCCCGCCCTCGCCAAACCCGGCTTCGACGATTCCAAGTGGCTGCCCGCCACGGTCCCCGGCACCGTGCTGGTCAGCTACCTCAACGCCGGCGCCATCCCAGACCCCAACTTCGCCGACAACCAGATGATGGTCTCCGACTCGTTCTTCCACGCCGACTTCTGGTATCGCAGCGAGTTTTCCCTGCCGGCCTCGTTTTCCGCCAAGAGCGTTTGGCTCAACTTCGACGGCATCAATTGGAAAGCCGAGGTCTTCCTCAACGGTCAAAAGGTCGGCCGCATCGAGGGCGGCTTCATGCGCGGCCGCTTCGATGTCACTGCCAAGCTTCTCACGGGCCAAAAGAATGTCCTCGCCGTGCGTATCCTCAAAACCGCCACGCCCGGCAGTATTAAGGAGGCCACCATTCAGAGCACCGATAAGAACGGCGGCGCCCTCGGCGCCGATAATCCCACTTTCCACGCTTCCATCGGTTGGGATTGGATCCCCAGCATCCGCGGCCGGGAAACCGGCATCTGGAACCGCGTCTACCTAGACGCCACCGGTCCCGTGACCGTGGAAAACCCCACCGTCAGCTCTGTGCTGCCGCTGCCCGATACCAGCCGTGCCAGCGTCACCATTGAGGCCATGCTCCACAATCACTCCGCCGCCCCCGTCAACGGCACGCTGCGCGGGCGCTTCGGCGCCGAGGCCTTCAACCTCCCTGTGAGTCTCCCGGCGTCCCAGTCGAAATCAGTCAAGCACACGCTCGAACTCAGCAACCCGAAATTGTGGTGGCCCGCCGGATACGGCCAGCCCAATCTCTATGACGTGAGCCTGCAATTTGAGACCGCCCCCAACACCGTGTCCGACGCCAAGGGGTTCCAGGCGGGCGTGCGGCAGTTCACCTACTCCGAGCAAGGCGGCGCTCTGAAAATGTGGATCAACGGCCGCCGCTTCATTGCCAAGGGCGGCAGTTGGGGCTTCGGCGAGAGCATGCTGCGCTACCGCGCCCGCGAATACGACGCCGCCGTGCGCTATCACGCCGAAATGAATTTCAACATGATCCGCAACTGGGTGGGCCAGATCGGCGAGGACGAATTCTACGAGGCCTGCGACCGCCACGGCGTGGTGGTGTGGCAGGATTTCTGGCTCGCCAATCCCTGGGACGGTCCAGATCCCGACGACAACAGTATGTTCCTGCGCAACGTCAAGGACTACGTGCTGCGCATCCGCAGCCACCCCTCCATCGGCATCTACGTGGGCCGCAATGAGGGCTATCCGCCCAAGGCCGTTGACGATGGCATCCGCGCCACGCTCGCCAGTTTGCATCCGGGCATACACTACATTTCCAGCTCGGCCGATGGCGTGGTCAGCGGCCACGGCCCCTACCAGGCCCAGGCCCCCAAATACTATTTCTCGCAGCGCGCCACTCCGCTAATGCATAGCGAGATGGGCATGCCCAATATGGTCACCCTCGATAGCCTGCGCCTCATGATGCCGGAATCCGCCATGTGGCCGCAGGGCGCCATGTGGGGCATGCACGAATTCACCAACGCGGGCGCGCAAAACGGCGGCAGCTTCCGTGCGCGCATCGAAAAGAGCTACGGCCCCGCCGACAACGTGGCCGACTGGCTCTGGCTCGCCCAATTCGAAAACTACCAGGGCCACCGCGCCATGTTTGAGGCGCAGAGCAAGCTCCGCATGGGCCTGCTCATCTGGATGAGCCATTCCTGCTGGCCGTCGTTCGTCTGGCAGACCTACGATTACTTTTACGAGCCCACCGCCGGCTACTTCGGCGCCAAGAAAGCTACCGAGCCCCTGCACATCCAGTGGAACCCCACCAACGACAATATCGAAGTGGTCAACTACAGCGCCGGCGCCGCGCCCGGTCTCACCGCCCGTGTCCAGCTCCTCAATTCCGATGGCACGGTGAAATGGGAGAAGTCCGTCAATCTCGATAGCATGGAAGACACCATGCTCGCGCCCCTCAAGCTGGAGTACCCCGCGGCGGGCCTCACGCCCGTCCATTTCATCCGCCTGGAACTTCGCCAGGGGCAGAAACTGGTCTCCGAGAACTTCTACTGGCGCGGCGTCGAGGAAGAAAACTACCGCGCCCTGCGCACGCTCCCCAAGGCCACGATCGACGTGTCCACCACCAGCGAACGCCGCGGCGACCGCTGGTTCCTGACCACCACCCTCGCCAACACGTCCAAGGACCCCGCGCTCATGGTGCGCCTCAAAGCCGTGCGCGAGAAATCAGGAGACCGCATCCTCCCCGCCATCTATAGCGACGGCTACGTCCCCTTGATGCCCGGCGAG
>JAPKZC010000383.1:0-5621 GCA_026394025.1 Candidatus Solibacter sp. | reverse complement strand
CGCGGCGAGAAACCCCGCATCGTAGTTGAGGGCTTCAACGTCTCTTATACGGAGAAATGAGGGCCTTGACGCCGCTTAGGCCAGAGGCTTGGCTGCGGCATTTGTCGCTGCAGAGGAGCACGCCGGCGATTTACTTTGCAACTAAGGAGACGTTGCTTTTCGACGCAGCCGTCCAATTCAGATACCAGTGGAGGATTCCATGATTCCGCAAGAGAAGAGTGCGGCAAATACGCTGCGGCCGGAAAGGCCCCAGGCAGAGCCGGTACGCAACAGCGAGGGGGGCGGCATGGCAGAGCTAGTGAGCTGGTTCGATGCGTCTATCGTTGACGAGAAGGCGTCAAAGGTCGGGCCAGCCGGGATCGACATCGCCTACCAGCGCCTCGGGAGCCCCGATGCGCCTCTCGTGCTGCTCATCATGGGGATCGCCGCACAATCCATTAATTGGCCGGACGCGTTCTGCCATGTCCTGGTCGAAGGCGGCCTGCAAGTCATCCGCTTCGACAATCGCGACTCCGGGCTCTCCACACACCTCACGGATGCCCCGCCTCCGGACCTGCCCGCGGCGCTCGCCGGCGACCTGTCGTCGTTGTCTTACACGCTGTCGGATATGGCTGCCGACGCGGTCGGATTGCTGGACGCGCTCGGTTTCGGGAAGGCACATGTCGTCGGCGCGTCCATGGGAGGCTTCATTGCGCAAACGATGGCAATCGAGCATCCGGACCGTGTCCGCTCTCTCACCTCGATGATGTCGACAACGGGCAATCCGTCAGTCGGGCAGCCCTCGCCGGACGTACTCCGCGAGGTGTTCGCCGGCCCACGTGCAACCACCCGCGACGAAGTCATTCAGCAGATGCTCCGGGCTTTCCGCGCCGTCGGCTCGCCTGGATATCCGACGGACGAGAAGGACGTCGCCGCGGCAGCAGGCCGCGCCTACGACCGCTCCTACGATCCAATCGGCGTCGCTCGTCAGGCGATCGCGTCGGTCGCCTCCGGCGATCGCACCGAACGCCTGCGACATCTCGAGGTCCCCACCCTCGTGATCCACGGTCTCTCTGACCGCATGTGCGACGTCAGCGGCGGACGAGCGACAGCTGAAGCCATTCCCGGCGCAGAACTCGTCCTGATCGAGGGAATGGGACATAACCTGCCACCCGGTTTGCGGTCCCAACTGGCAGAGCGCATCGTGGAGTTCGTGTGGCGCGCGGAGGGCCGTTGAACACGCCGTCCGCCATGCAGCCCAGGGCTGCACTATCCTCACGGCTCGGAGAGCGTCCCGGTGCATCCGCTGATCGGTCCAGCGGCGAAGCCGCGATCCCTCAAATCCAGAAATGCCGAAGACGCCACGCCGGCCCTCCTGGCTGCATCCTCCCTCAGGCAGGACTGGCTTTCGCCCGAGGAGGAGGCAGCCTGGGCTCCTGATCGCGAAGGCAAGCCCCAGGTGGCGCGTCGGATGCCCAGCCGGGTCACTCCTCGCAGATGGCTTGTGCAAGCTCTGAGAAGACCTGCCGCGCGGCGGATGCGAGATCCTTCTTCCCTTTGGAGAACCAGACGCGGTACGTCAGACTCAACGCCGAAAGCGTTAGCGACGCCAGCACGTGAGCGGTGAGTTTGTCCTCGCAGCGTCGCGCGAACGCAACCGCCACGCGGTCCTGGACTTCCGCGATACGGGATAGCTGGGCTTCACGCACCGCCGGCTGCTTCGCGGCGATTGCCATAACCTTGCGCATACGGGAATCTGAAACGGTCCGTTGAGCAACCTCCAGCACCACGTGACGAAACAGCTTCGCAGCCGGGGCCGCCGCGGGGCAAGACTCGATCGCTTTCGTTAATAACGCGCCATAGCTCTCGATCGGCTGCGCTACGAGGTCTCGCTTCGATTCGAAGTACCGGAAGAAGGTGCGGCGTGAAGTGCCGGCGGCATCCACGATGTCGTCCACAGTCGTCTCCCCGAAGCCCTTCTCCGCGAACAGGTCGATAGCCGCGGTCCAGATCGCGTCGCGAACAAACTCCTGCTTTCGGGCCTTGAGCGTCAGCTTGGAAGCACCGGCCTCCACGGAGTCGTCCAGGCGGGGATTCGAGCGCATGAGCCGACTATAGCATTGTTTGCCGCCCAACATCAATTCGCTACTTAGTAGTTGACATGGCACTCAGTGGCACATTATACTTCGGTCATGGAGGCCCGCCCGGCAAATCGCGCGCGAAGAATGGAGCGAGACTGGGCAGGGAACTGGTCAGGCGGACAAACGCGCTGAGCGGCCTTCAAGATGAACACCAACGCCTGGGACGGATTCGCAGAACAGGAGAATTCAATGAGAATGCTTTTGATCCTTGCCATCGCAGCGATGGCGACCTTCAGTTTAATTGCCGCCGATCTCGCGGGTACATGGAAAGGCTCCATGGAGACCCAGATGGGCGAGACGGCGGTAATCATCACGATACAGCCCGGTGCAGCCTTGGCCGGCACAGTCCAAGCAGGGGAATACGACGCTCCGATCGAAAACGCCAAGGTGGCCGGAGACAAGAATTCCTGCGAAACCAACTTCGGGCCCGGGAAGGTAACGTACGAAGGAACAGTTGCCAGTGACGAATTGAAGCTGAATGTCACGGGCACTCAAGGCAACAAATACACGCTCATCTGCAAGCGGCAAAAGTAGCCGGCACCCGCGATTGCATACCTGAGTTGGAGAAGAGCACCCCCGGCTGTCCGGGCGGCGCACGAGTACTTCCAGGTGAAGCGCAAGGCGCGGGATGGCGAGCAGCCGGCTCGTCAGCGCGATCCGGAGCAAGACCGTCACGCAAACATTAAATATTTCTTCATCCCCGTAACCCACTCCAACGTAATCGCTTATTCACCCGCCAGCTGCTCGCGCCGCCCGCATTCCGCCTACCCCGGCCGTACCATGGAATCAGGGGCGTAACCCTCTCGCGTGGCCGGCGTCTGGCACCACTTAGAACCGGACACGCTGATCCGAATGTGGTTTAGTATGTCAACGCCATCTCCATCCAACTTGCCGCTGTGCCTGCTGTCGATGTTACTCGCCGGCTGTGCCACTTACCGTATCTCCATCCCCGCCTATCCCGTGCACCCGGCGGCGCCCTCGCTCGATCACTTCACCGCCGGCGCAGGCAAGGCCGAAATCACCCCGCCGCCCGGCATTCCCATGGGCGGCCACGGCCCCGCCGGACGCGTGGCCCGCGGGTACTGGACCCGCCTCCACGCCCGTTCCTTCTACTTCGATGACGGCCGCGGTCATCGTCTGGCGCTGGTCTCCGCCGAGCTGTTCGCCATCCCCGCCGGCTTGCACGCCAAGGTGCTCCAGGCTGTCAATCGGAGCCAGCGCCTGCTCCCCGAGGAACTCGTGCTCGCCGCCAGCCATACCCACCACGGCCCCGCCAACTTCGCCTCCGCCGAAATCTATAACTCGTTCGCCGGACCCCTGCCGAACTTCGACCCCGTCCTTCTCGATTTCCTGGCCGCGCAAATCGCCTCCGCCATCGTGGACTCCATCGCCGACGCCCACGCCACTGCCGCCCGCCCCCACGAATTGCGCTTCTATCGGGGCAGCGCTCCCGGCGTTCAGCGCAATCGCGCCATCGCGCCCTTTTTCGCCAACCCGGACGCCCTGCGCGCCGGCATCCTCCAGCGCAGCCTCAGCCTCGGCGCAACCTGCCCCGACGGCACCACCCAAGGTTGCCCGCGATATCTCGCCGTGGACCCCGCCCTGCAACTCATTGAGATTCTCCGCGATGGCAAGCCGCGAGCGCTACTGCTCTTCTTCGCCGTGCATCCCACCTCCATCACGCACGACGCCGACCTCTACTCCGGCGACCTCGCCGGCATCGCCTGCGCCATGCTCGAAAAAGACCGCGCGCCCGTTGCCGGCTTCTTCAATGGCGCCGAAGGCGACATCTCGCCGGATTGGCTGGCGCAGGATCGGGACGACGCCATCCATCTCGCCGGCCGCCTCGCCACGCCCGGCGTCGACGCCGCCGCGCAGGAGCAGCCGCGCGCGCAGCGCACCAGGTTCCAGGCGGACACCAATCCCCGCATTGAGGTGCGCCGCAAAACCGTCGCCAACAACTGGCGCGACACCGATGGCGTGGGCTTCGCCTCCAAACCTATGTGCGGGGCGGCTGAGCTGGGCGGCGCCGAGGATGGACGCACCATTTTCTACAACTATGGCTGGCGTGCCGAAGCACGCAAGCCCGCGCCCTCTGGTGAGCACGGCCCCAAGGAACCCGGTTTGGAGGGCCCGGTCGCGAGCGCCCTGGAATCGGTCGACAGCCACTCGCTGGCCAAGGCGGTAAAGGTGCTCCGGCCAGCCCGTTTTCTGTCGCCCGGCATCTTCCCTGCCCTGGTACCCGTTACCTGGGCGCAATTGGGTTCGTTTTCTTTCGCGGCTATTCCGGTGGAGGCCACCACCGCCGCCGGTTGGGCCATCCGCCAGGCGGCCCGCGCCGACGTCATCCTGGGCCTGGCCAATGAATACATCGGCTACACCACCTCCGCGCCGGAGTATGAGGCCCAACAGTACGAGGGCGCATCTACCTTGCTCGGTCCGGGACAGGCCGCCGGACTCGCGCGTTTGCTCGCCCTGGCCGCCGCGGGCCGTGGCGATCCGCCCTCCGGCGATACCGTACCCGCGCGAACCTTCTCAGCCGGCCCGCGGCGCAAGAACGCCTTCGGTCCTGAAACCCTGCTGGTGCGCCGCCAGCGCAACATGGTGGACGAAGACCTGGAGCCCCTGCTGCCGCGCCAGTTCCGCCGCCTCGAAGCGCGCATCCCGCGCTTCGATTGGGACGAAGAACCCGCCGGCGATTGGCACGCGGACGCCCGCCAGGTTGCCATCTATTCAACAGAAGAGGGCGTCTGGCGAGAGAAGGATACCGACCGCGGCCTCAATTTCCTCACCGTGTTGGCCGAAGCGGACAAGTCTAGACGGAGATACACCGCGCTCTGGATTCCACCCGATTCATCACCGCGCCAATTCCTCTTCCGCGTGCGCAGCGCCACCGGAAAACAGGTCTGCTCACTTTCCTTCACCCTGGCGGATATCTACTCCGCCGCCCCCGTCCCCCCCGTGCCGCAAGCCGATTGCCCCGAGGTTGCGCCGCGACCGTAACACCTGCCGAGTCGCATTCTTGCCGGAATTGGCAGTATCTTATTTCCGCACTCTGCGCTCTCTCCGCGCACGATCCGGAGGGCGGAGAGTCCGGTGCCTGGCACCGAACCTGTTTTGCGTTTGTTTTCTCTGCGCTTGTCTCTGCGCTCTCTGCATCTCTGCGGTGAGGTCGAATTCTCGTCCGGTTCCGGCTCCGCCGGGTTAGGGAGCGTGGCTCGCCCGACCCTCACTCCAGCGGCGCCAACTGATAGAGCCGCGCCTCGTTCGCCCCCAGCGCGGCGATCTGCGCGTTCGGCCGCGGCGTCGGGTCGTCCGCCGTATTGCAGTTCTCTATCCACGCGCCGCAATCCATCAGCGCGAAGAACTCGTCCTCTGTATCGTGCACCGCGATCCGCGCCTGGTGCGTGTGCCCGATCACCGCCATATTCAACGCGCTGCCGAACTGGCGATTGGCCTCGCCGCACTTCCGCCGTGCCGCGTCCAGGTAGAGCAGCATCT
>JAPKZC010000234.1:424-4540 GCA_026394025.1 Candidatus Solibacter sp. | reverse complement strand
GTCGAAGTTGTTGATGCCCGCGCCGCGCACTTTCGGGTCGACGCGGGCCGCTGTGCCGAACGTAAACGACGCGGGCTGCGAGAAGCAGCCTGTGTCGAACCATTTTGTCAGGCTGCTCTGGGCCGGAGTGGACAGTGCCGGGTTGCAACCGGCAACCACATTCGGCCGCGAACCGCCGCCGAACGAATTGGTCAGGTTGTTGGTGGTTTTGAACGACAGAGGAAATCCGCTTTGAAAAGTGGAGATGCCGTTGAAGCCCCAGCCGGAGACTAGTTTGTCCGCCACTCCGGTTGCTCCGCCCAGGAACTTCTTACCCTTTCCCAAAGGCAAGTCGAGCACATAGCTCACCACAAGGCGTTGAGGAACGTCGAAAGCGCCCAGCGAACGCTCGAGGCGCAGATTATTGTAGTTCTGCACCGTGTACGAGCCGCCTCCCGTGTTGGACTCCATATAGTTGGTGGTTGTTTCGGTGTCAGCGATGACCTTTGCCCAGGTATATGCGGCCAGAATGGAGCCTGCTGAGCGGAATCGCTTTTCCAGTTTGGCCTGCAGCGATTGATAGCTGGAGTTCCGGTTCGTGGGCATTTGCATGCTGTAGCCGGTGTATTGTGGGTAAGGCCGAAGAAGTTGCCCATAGGCTACAGTCGGCGTGGCCAGGGTCCCGATCGTGGTTAAGCCGTAGAACGGATTCGGCACCTGCTGTTGCAACTTGGATCCCAGCGACAGGTATTGATCCGGAAGCTGGTTAAGTTGCTGATTGCCGGTGGGCAGATGGACGCCGTGCGCTCCGGCATAGGCAACCTCGATCAGCAGTCCGTCCTTCAGTTCCCGCTGCACGTTGAAGTTCCACTGCTCGTTGTAGGCATACGGATTACTGGCCAGCGGCGAGTTGACGTTCTGGCCGATCAACTGGCTCAGGAAGGACGGATTGTGCCCCAGAGCCTGGTTGAGGCCGGTCGGGAACGGGTTGCTCATGGTTGTTGCCGCGGTCACGCCTCCGTCCGCCGTAGGCACCCACGTGGTGTTAATCGCATTCACAGGCGAATTCGCCGGCGAGGCGTTGAAGACCACGTCGTTGGGCAAATAGGTAATCCCGAAGCCGGTTCGAATCACCCATTGGTTGGTGACGCGATACGCAATGCCAAAGCGAGGGGAGAAGAGTTTCCACGGGAAATCCAGAACGTGACGGTCCGCGCGATCCGGAGAATTCACCAGACCGACCGAACCCTTCAGCGGCAGTCCCAGGGTCTTCGCAAGCGGGTTATCGGCATACGGCAGCAGCACGGTTGCGCGGTCGAAGCGTTCGGTCCACGAGATGGGCAACTCCCAACGCACACCATAGTTGACGGTCAATTTCTTGTTTACCGCCCAGGTATCGTTGACGTAGTATGCCTCGTAGACCTCCTGATTCGCTGCCTGCCGGGCCATGGTCGCCGATCCCGACGTTCCGTCGCCAAGCAGGAACTGAGCCAGCGGGTTGACCGAAGTGAAGAGGTTCGTGAAGGTGAAGTTTCCCGACGGGTTCTGAGACTGCGAGAAATTGTACTGGATCTTGCGGATTTCGCCGCCGAATTTGAGCGTGTGCTTTCCTGCCATTTTCGAGAGGCTCGGGGCAACCGTGTAGACGTTGTTGCGCAGAATGATGACGGTCGAGGGGTCGCCGTTGCACAAGTGCACTCCGTCGTAGTTGGCCAGACACACCATCGGCAGCACCTGGTACTGCACCTGGCTGTTCATAAACGCGGGCCAGCCGATGGTCGTCAGGTCCAGACCTAACTGCGGCGGGTAGCGGTTGTTCTCGTTGCGAACGAACGCCAGGCGGAGATCCAGAATGGTGGTAGGCGTGAGGGTGTAGGTGTCGCCAACGACGGCCTGAGTGGTGGGGTTGGTTCTGGTTCCTCCACCATTAGGGAGCCCCGTGCCGTAGGGATCGAGCCAGACCGGAGTCGTCCAGTAGCGGCTGTACCGCGCAAACAGGCGTTGCTTGTCGCTGAGGTTGTAGTCGCCGCGAACGTTGTGTTGGGTGCTGGTGGATCCGCTGCTGGCATTGGTCACGAAGTTACCCACGTTGGTGTACTGCGATCCGGCGGTGTTCGGCAGCGCCCACAACTTCGCGGTCATGATCTTTGAGGTCGGATCCTGACGGTTCACCGGAATCGAGTTGCCCGGGAACGGCTGGCGGGTGTATACCGGATTACCGGCGGGGTCTTTCGCGCAGGCCGCATTGCCGTACTGGCCGCAGACGGTGAGCGGGTCATGGATCGGAGTTACCTTGCCGCTGGCGTCACGCAGGTTGGAGAAGTCGCCGGCGCGGAAGGCAGCGGTCGGCACGTTCAGGACCATGGTCGAGCCCTGGCGCTGGCTGAAGTTTTCCCAACTATAGAAGAAGAACAACCTGTCCTTCTTGACCGGTCCGCCGAGAGTCGCCCCGTACTGGTTCTGGGTGAAAGGAGGCCTCGCCAGGCCCGAACTGTTGCTGAAGAACGTATTCCCGTTCAAGACCCGGTTGCGCAGGAACTCATAGGCGCTGCCGTGAAACTGGTTGGTGCCGGTCTTCGACGTCAGGTTGATCACGCCCCCCGAGAAACGCCCGTATTCCGCACTGGCCGCGTTGGTTTGGACACGGAATTCCTGTACCGCATCCTGGGGCAGAGGCTTCACGGTCTGGTTGGCATAGCCGTTGTTCTGCGGGACACCGTCCAGGAAGGACGCATTCTGGTTGGACATGCCTCCTCCAATCTGGACGTTGGAACCGCCACCACCCTGTTGCACGACTCCCGGCACCAGCGCCACCAGGTTGTACACGTCGCGTCCATTGAGCGGCATTTCCCTGACCTTCTGGGCTTCGACGACCTGGCCGAGAGTGGTGGACTCGGTTTGCAGCAATGGGGTCTGGCCCGTGACCTCCAGAGTCTGGCTCACTTCGCCGATCTGCAGCGAGGCGTCGATGCGAACCGCACCGCCCACTTCCACAGTGATGGAGTCGCGAGTCAGGTGCTTAAAACCTGCGTGCTCGACGTCTATCCTGTAGCTTCCCGGGATCAGGTTGAGGAACCGATAAATACCTGTGGCGTCGGCTACCACCGGACGGCGCTCGGCGGTTCCGCTGTTGGTCAAGGTAATGGAGGCGCCCGGGATCGCAGCGCCTGAAGAATCGGTGACGGCTCCTACGATGGAACCGTAGAAAGTCTGCGCCGGCAATGGCAGAGTGAACGTAGCCACGCAGGCGAGAACGATGACTGGCAGGCAGCTCCGATAGTTCATAACCTTCTCCCTTGTCTGAGACACGCGTCTCTCGCTTCCCGGATGTTTCGGGCGGTCAGTGATCTTGGCCCATCATGTCGAGGAATCCCCCGACGATCTTCCCCTCAGCGCAGCCACGCGCGAAACGCGTGGCGTTCACTTCAAAGGTCGGGCGGTCGTAAGCGGCATCTTCGGGGATGTAACCCATGGAGCCGAAGTTGTGCGTCACCATAATGGTATTGGTGAACGGCGACTCCCGCTGCAGGTGGTAGTAGATGTTGGTGACGATTTCCGACTGGACACCGGCCAGCGCGATGTCGTTCAGCATGAGCAGTCCGAGGCGGAGATCGACGGTCTCGGGTGGTGCCGCGGCAGAGGCTGGCTGGACGGCGGTGCGCGCGGGCACTTTGGCGGGACAGGTCACCACTTTTTCGGCGGCGTAGATGCGGGCACGGGGGGTCTTGCTCCGGATGTTCTCGGAAACCCGCGCCACCTCTTCTCCCAGCATTTGGCCGAGCGAATCGTTGAGCGGGAAGCCTGGCTCGGTGGTTTTGCCGGTATAGGTGGGACCCCAACTCATGCCCCAGCTCATGTATTTCGGATTCTGGTCGCCAGCGGGGCCGCTGGTCCACAGGGCGACCAGTTTGTCGCCATAGCGTTGTTCTACCCATCGGGAGGCGGTGCCCGAGAGATCGCCCGTGACCTGCTTGTTGTCTCCCCCGAGCACCACGGCGTGTACCGCGTAATTGATGAACAATGCGATGGGCTCGCCGGAAGGTTTGTCAAAGCGCAGCACCCACACGGTCTTGTCGGAGGGGCCTCCGCTGTTGTTGCCCAGCTTGTAGCCGTCCGGCGTCAATTCGTCGCGGTTGA
>JAPKZC010000234.1:0-408 GCA_026394025.1 Candidatus Solibacter sp. | reverse complement strand
TGTTGATATCCACAGCGCCCTTGCCGAAGCCCATCAAGGCCGGCTGTAATCCAGCCTTGGCCTGGCGCACAGCATCAGCTACCGCAGCGATCACCTTCCTGGTCCAAGCATCCGCACCGGGGGCGGGCGGCGGCGCCGGGTTGTTATTCCGCGCCCGCGGCGGGGCGCGGCTGATACGCGGGCCATTGTGGTCGTGCGTGGAAACCAAGATGACGTTGCGGGCCACGATGCCAGTAGCCTCGGTGATCGCTTGCAGCATTTCGCTCGCGACATCGTTGCCCACCGCGTCGATGGAGACGATTGCCAGCGCGGACAACCCGTTGTCCACCACAATGGCACGAACGAACACGGGATCGTGCACGCTTTCGAATTTGGTGTTCCAGGCGTTGTACAGGCCGTGCTCCATGG
>JAPKZC010000587.1 GCA_026394025.1 Candidatus Solibacter sp. | reverse complement strand
GCGTATCAAGAAAGCCTCCGCGATGGATTCTCCGCCGTAGTCCACGGCCAATCGGCGGACGAACGCCGGGCTAATAACCGGGCTGATCATACATCCACGCAAAGCTTCCAACTCCTCTTCACTCAGCTCGACGCCGCGCTTGCCCAGCGCGGACAGAACATGGTTAAACTTCAGCAGGTACTCGACGCCCTCCTCTGGATTGAAGAACGCGCCGATGCCCTGATCGTGATTCAGGAACGCCGGCGGGAACTCCATGCGCGGACGCGGCTTCTGCAAACCTTGTGCCCGCATCACCTGGGCGACGTGCTCCGGATCCGCTGCTCCCCATTCGGCGGCCATGCGCCGTTGCTCCGCAGCGGCCAGGGTCAATCCATCGGGAAACGTCGTCAGATCACCGCCGTAATGGGCGATGAACCTGGCGCGGTGTTCGCCGATTCGTACCCGAGCTTCAGCGGCTTCGGCGGGGCAATAACGATAAGCGATCGCGCTGCTGTGTTCTAACATCTCCCGGCCAATCTTCGCTTCCTCAATTTCCGGCAAGTCCGACCAGACCCTCTGCTCGCCTGACCAGTACCATTCGCCGCGCCAGGGCGTGAGGGAGCCAAACACCATGTCGCCGGGTCTATACGGGCAGGCGGCCAAACCCACGTTCATGCGAATACTGTAGGGCTGGCCATTGACCACATTACGCGCCGTGATGCACTTGATCTCCCCGCCTTCCTCCTGCCGCGCGAGCACTCGATATACGGACGTGTGCCGCTCGTACCACGTCCGCCTCGGTCAGGTCCAGCGCCCCCGCCAAAATATCAATCACCCCCATCCCCGCCCAACGGGTGCAGTGCTGGCAAATAAAGTCATCGGCCGTGGTAACGCTGCTGGGTTCCGCTTCCCGGTCTGCCAGATATTCGCGAAACAGAAAACGGAACAGGTAGGAACCGGTTCCCAGCCAAACCAGCTTTCGTTTGACGTCCCACCCGTATTGATTCGGGGTGGCTAGAAAACGCTTCACGCCGGAATCCTGTGGCACCCGGATAAACCGCTCGGCCAGAAACTGGCGGGCCGCCTCCGCCACTCGCGCCAAGTCCGCGTGCCTCGGCGCCAGCAACCGTTCAGGATTGAAGCAAGGCCACACATGCCAGAGCAGGTATTGAATGCGCCGCCGGTCAAACCCGTGGATTCCCTCTTTCTGCGCCGCGTCGAGCATCAGCGGCAATGGGGTGCCGAAACACTGCCGTTGCCGCGCTTCGACCGTGCGCCACAAGCCCAAGTCGTTGTGAATATCCTCCGCCCATTCGACCAACATCCCCGCCAGGCCGGCCCAGGCACTTTCACTCAGCCGACAGGTGGGATAGGTAAAGGCCTGTTGGGTCTTCCACAACACCCTGCGTAGCTCCGCCGCCAGTTGGCCCAGATAGCGGTCCCCCCGTCCGGTAAACCCCCGAGGCCGAACCTCGCCAAGCATTGGTTTGGAAACAAGGCTCATGCCCTGGCGCAACCGCACTGCTTGTAGT